>JARLIU010000143.1 GCA_031291595.1 Ancalomicrobiaceae bacterium
CCTGCGTCAGGCACTTGGGCAAAGGCCGGACATCGCCTTTCTCGCCGCGCTTCACGTGCTGACGCTGAAGGCCTTCTATCACTACACGTCCGACAGCTGCCTGGAACTGGACCTGAAAAGCGTCGCCTTCAGCGCCCAGGCACCCGGCCTGAACGACAGCGTCTCGGCGCAGGCGATCCGCGCCCGGCACGAGACCTGGAGGAAAGCGCTGCCGAAGGAATCGGCCGAGCTCTGGGACGCGCTCCAGGAGTGGGACGGTGACAGCCGGGCCGCCCTATTCGCCCATGTCGTCAGCCTGTCGGTCAACGCGGTGCATGAGGCGTGGAATCGGCGACCACGGGCGTTCGCCCATGCCGATCGTCTCGCCCAGGCGTTCGATCTCGACATGGCGGATACCGGATGGAGGCCGACCGTCGACAATTTCCTCGGTCGCGTCACCAAGACCCGCATCCTTCAGGCAGTGGCCGAGGCGAAGGGACAGCGTGCCGCCGATCGCATCGAACATTTGAAGAAGGGCGACATGGCCTCTGAGGCCGAGTCGCTGCTCGCCGATACCGGCTGGCTGCCTGAGCCCCTGCGCACGCCAGGCCAGGCGGAAGTCGACGATCAAAGCACCTGCGAACCGACCGTCGAACAGACGGCGGGAAACGACGGCGCAACGGCCATGGGCGACGAAGCCGGGCTCGCCGATACTGACGAAGCCGGCGAAATCTCCCACACGATCGCGGCTGAGTAACCTGTCAACACGACCTGCATGTCTGGCTCGCCGACTCCCTGGCGGGCCTTTTTCATGAAAGGACGCGCATGATGGCCGAGACCGCTCGCGATCTAGCGCGCCGCCTCACCGATCACGCCGAGGCGGTGTGCCGCCACTATCTTTCTAGCGGCCGACGCCAGGGGCACTATTGGCAGGTCGGCGATGTGCGCAACACGCCGGGACGCTCGATGTTTGTCCGGCTTAAGGAGTCAACGAAGGGGCCCGCCGGCAAATGGCTAGATGCCGCCACCGGCGAGCACGGCGATCTTCTCGACGTGATCCGCGAGAGTTGTTGCCTGATCGACTTCGCGGATGTCACGGAAGAGGCCAGACGATTTCTCAGTCTGTCGCGTCCCGAACCGGACCGTCGACGTCGGCGAGGCCTATCAGACGCTACCGTTTGTGCGGCCAGGTGGCGACATTCTGTTGAAGATCGACGGCTGGCCAAAGGTCGAACGGGTGCTGCAATCGATCGACGCGGTGGAGGCACTCAACATCGATCCGGCTGAGGCCGCGCCCGAACACTGGCGTCATGTCCACAACCGGTTGACCGCTGGACATGAGCCGCGGGTCTACACAGCCGACCGTCATGACGCGTGGCTCAAACGTCGTCGAGCCGCCCCATGACACGCTTCGGCTATGTGGTCGTCACGCATTTTTCTGTGGTCGCTATCAGCGTCCTCAATTGGATTCCGGTGACGCCGAAGCTCATCTGGAATGCCTCGGCCAGCGTGCCCATCGGGCTCTATGCCCTGCAGTCGGCAGAGCGGTTCGAGGTCACCGAACTCGTTGCCGTCATGCCGCCGGAGCCGTTGGCCAAGTTTCTTGACGAGCGCGGATATCTGGCGCGCCACGTGCCGCTGATGAAACGCATCGCAGCTCTCTCCGGGCAAAAGGTTTGTCGGACCGACAACACGATCACTGTCGACGGGATTGCCATGGGCGAGGCGCTCGACCGCGATCACCTTGGCCGTGATCTGCCCGTCTGGTCCGGCTGCCGGACAATCGCCGACGGCGAGGTGTTCCTCATGAACTGGCAGAGCTCCGACAGTCTCGACTCCAGGTATTTCGGGCCGCTGCCGGCACGCTCGATCATCGGTCGCGCCGTGCCTCTGTGGACCGAGACCGACGAGGCCGGCGCATTCGAGTGGCACCTGTTCTGACGCCGAGTTCCTCGCCACACAAGCAATGGAGCCAACCATGAACTGCGTCGGAAGGCGCCGGACGTTCTACCGCGCCGTACTCCTGTTCGTTGTCGGCATGGTGTTCGGCGTTGCCTGGCCGACGGCCAGCAGTGCCGCCGACAGGCCGCTGTCCGTCACAGCGACAGTCGATTCATATTCCGAATTTGTTGCTGAGGCGGCGCAACGTTTCGAGATCCCGGAGCTCTGGATCCGGGCCGTCATGCGCGCCGAGAGCGACGCCCAGCCGCGCGCCCTCTCGCCGAAGGGCGCCATGGGACTGATGCAGATCATGCCGGCAACGTGGGAGGAGATTCGTGCCCGCCACCTGCTCGGCAACGACCCCTTGGACCCGCACGACAACATCATCGCTGGCGCAGCCTACCTGCGCCAGCTCTATGACCGCTACGGCTCGCCCGGCTTTCTCGCTGCCTACAATGCCGGCCCCAGCCGCTACGACGAGCACCTGGCGACGGGCAATCCCTTGCCGGCGGAAACACGCAACTATGTCGCTGTGCTCTCCGCCCTGATCGCTGATGCACCTGCAGCAACTCCGCAGACCGACAGCACTCCGTCGTCGCACCAATGGACGACCGCGCCGATCTTCGCAGGGCAAATGCGTGCACGCATCGATGTGGGCCAGCCGCTGCCCGACGACACGACAGCCGCAGTTGGCGAACAGCGACCAGCACAGGCTCCGACGACCACCAAACCATCCGCGGAAGGCCTGTTTGTCGTTCGTCCAACCTCAGGGACGGGTCAGTGACCCCACTGCCGATTTCGCGGGGGGGAGGGCAATCTCGGTCTCTGGAGCGAACCGAGGTGGAGGGAGTAAAGGCGACCGACCTATGGCGAGATAAAAGCGGCTCACCGTTGGTTCGCAAGCCATTGCCCTGCAATGACTTTTCGCGTGCCGGTCGGTCGGAGCAGTGCCGCTGATGCCAGGATCTTCAACAAATCTGCCGAAGTCTCCGGCACTGCCCGCGATTTTACGCCGATGGACAGAATCATGAGCGAAGGCGAGCACGATATCCGCATCCATCCCGGACGCATCCGCAGCCGCAAAGCACCTGGGACAAAGAGCTTCATCAATCAGGTGCTCCGTGCCGCGCAAAAATCCGGCCACACGTCGGGGCAATCAGTGGCCGGAGCCCAGCCCTCCGGCTATGGCCGATCGTCGTTCGGGCGGGGCCGCATCAGTTTCAGCCGTTCACGCCTGTTCAACCCGGCGCGCCGTGTCGTGGTGAAGGCGCGCGTCGTCCGTCACCGGGGTCGGAGTTTCCGCTCGGCACCGCTCACTGCCCATCTCTCCTATCTGAAGCGTGAGGGTGTCACGCGCGACGGCGAGCGTGCCAGCATGTTCGATGCCAACGGTAACAGCGCCGACGATGCCGCTTTCGCTGATCGGAGCAAGCACGACCGGCATCATTTTCGGTTCATCGTCTCGCCCGAGGACGCCGGCGAGATGACCGACTTGCGCGCCTTCACCCGCGACCTTGCCAAACAGATGGAGGCCGACCTTGGCACCAAGCTCGACTGGGTCGCCGTCGATCACTGGAACACCGACAATCCGCATGTGCATCTGTTGGTGCGCGGCGTCGACGAGCGCGGCGCCGATCTGGTCATCGCGCGCGACTATATCAGTCGAGGATTGCGCTCGCGCGCCGAGGATCTGGTGGCAATCGAACTCGGCCCCCGGCCGGAGCACGACATCCACAACGCGTTGACCAGGGAGATCATCGCCGAGCGCTGGACCCGGCTCGACGTCGAGATCCGCATGACATCAGACGACACCGGCCTGATCGATCTGCGGCCGGATACTGCTCGAGGCGCCGACCCCGAGATCCG
>JARLIU010000016.1 GCA_031291595.1 Ancalomicrobiaceae bacterium
CGGTCGGCGAGGAGGCCATCCGTCACACCCAAGCTCGCGGACAGGAGCCGGCGCCATGAGCCTGGTCGACCCGGACATCGAGGCGGCGCCGTGGGCGGCGCAGAGCGAAGCGGATGCGCCCCTGTACAAGGCGCAGATCGCACATCTGTTCGACAAGTCGCGCTTCTACCGGCAGAAGCTGGGCGCGGCCGGCTTCGGTTCGAGCGAGGACGTCGGCGGGCTCGCGGCAATCGCCAGCCTGCCGCTGACCGAAAAATCCGAGCTGCGCGCCGGGGCGAGCGACGACGAGCCCTTGGGCCTCCATTGCACGGCGACGCGCAGCGACATCGTCCGCATCTATTCGACCAGCGGCACCACGGGAACGCCGAGCTATATTCCGCTGACCGCCGGCGACCTCGACGTCTGGGTCCGGACCTCGTCGCGCTCCTACGCCGCTTCGGGCATCGAGCGCGGCGAGACCATCGTCTCGACCTACAACGCCGGGCCGTTCGTCGCCGGCGCGGCGCTCGCCGCCTTCGACCGGCTCAGGCTCTGCCATGTGCCGGTCGGCACCGGCAATACCGAACGGCTGGTGACCGCCATCGCCAAGCTGAAGCCGACGGCGGCGGTGCTGACCCCCTCCTATGCGCTGCATCTCGTCGAATGGGCTGATAGTCGCGGCATCGACCTCGCCCAATCGAGCGTCAAGCGCGTGCTGGTCGCCGGAGAGCCAGGCGGCGGCGAAGCGGCGATGCGGGCAAGTCTCGAGGCCGGCTGGGGAGCGAGCGTCACCGAGGCGATGGGCATCGGCGATATCGGCGTGTCGCTGTGGGGCGAATGCGAGGCCAAGGCCGGCATGCATTTTTCCGGACGCGGCTTCGTGCATATCGAACTGATCGATCCCGATACCGGCACGGCCATCGATCTGACCGACGGCGCCGAGGGCGAACTGGTGCTGACCCACCTCGTCAACCGCTCGACGCCGCTGTTGCGCTTCCGTACGCGCGATCATGTGCGCGTGGCCATGGGCGCCTGCCCCTGTGGCCGCACCGCGCCGCGCGTGCGCTGCATCGGGCGGACCGACGACATGCTGATCGTGCGCGGGGTGAACCTGTTCCCCTCGGCGCTCAGGGAAGTCGTCAACGAATTCCAGCCTGAGGTGACGGGCGTCCTCATCATCCGACCGAGGGCGGCCGGCGTCCGGCAGGATCCGCCGCTGCCGGTGGCGGTCGAGGTGGCCGTCCCCGATCCGGCGGCAGAGGGCGTGGCGGGGCTTGCCGAGCGCATCCGGGCGCGCATCCGCGAGCGGCTGTTGGTGACGACCGACGTGCAACTGGTTGCCGCCGGCAGCTTGCCGAGGAGCGAATACAAGTCGAAGCTGGTCGAGAAGCCGCATTGAGGCGAGAGGCTTCGCTCGCGGCATTCGGGCTGCCGGCGCGAGCCCCAACTGGCAGGGATGATGCTGCCCCGCGAAGCCAAGTGGCCCGCGAAGCCAAGTGGAAGGAGGTCGGAATGGAAAAGCTGCAGACCCAAGGTCTTCACCACATCACGCTGGTCGGCGCCGACCGGCAGACGTCGATCGATTTCTGGGAGGGCGTCCTCGGCATGCCCTTCGTGTTCGAGCAGCCCAATCTCGACAATGCGCTCGAAAGCCACATCTACTTCGATCCCGGCGACGGCCGGCTGATCACCGTGTTCACCCGCGAGGATAGGACGCCGATCGCCCGGCGCACCCCGACCGAGGTCGGCTGCGTCCACCATCTCGCCTTCAACGTGTCGCGCGCCGTATTTTCCCAGGCGGTCAAACGGCTGGATGCGCGCGGCATCAAGCATACCGGCGTGCGCGACCGGCAGATCTTCGATGCGATCTATTTCGAGGATCCGATGGGGCTGCTGATCGAGCTGTCGTCGTGGAAATTCGTAGCCCCGCCGGGCTTTTCCTACGCCGACGTCCTCTATGAAGCCCATCACCTGCGCGTCGCGGCCGGCGACCGCGCCATCGGCGAGGCGCACCTGGCCGACGCCATCGAACTGCTGGTCGCGCGTTCGACCAAAAGCCTGTCCTCCAGCCGAGCGGCCAAGGACCCGTATCGCAATCAAGTCCCCGTGGCCTGAGCCGCCCGCTTTGCCCGGCGGTCGGAGCCGCCCCGGACTACAACGACGATTTTCTTGAGGGAGAAAGCCCGATGTCGCAGTTGAAGCTCCATGTGCTGAAGCCCAGCGTCAACAACCTGGCGGCGCGCATATTCGTGCGCGCGGTCAATGTCGACTTCGCCGAGGACGACGTCTACGGCAAGACCCGATCGGACGAATTCCTGGCGATGAACCCGGCGCATCTGACGCCCATGATGGAATCGGCGGATCTGCCGTGCGGCGTGATGTGGGAGAGCTGCGCCATCATGCAGTATCTCGCCAACAAGCACGGACTGACGCAATTCTATCCGGCGGAGCCTGAGCCCCGCGCGATGATCGACAGCGCCATGTTCTACATCATCGGCACGCTCTAT
Organism: Ancalomicrobiaceae bacterium; assembly: GCA_031291595.1. Taxonomy (GTDB): domain Bacteria; phylum Pseudomonadota; class Alphaproteobacteria; order Rhizobiales; family Ancalomicrobiaceae; genus CAIYYN01. The sequence continues at coordinate 2,487 of JARLIU010000016.1, forward strand.
CCGTATATCGCGCGTGCCACCTATCCGGCGC
>JARLIU010000144.1 GCA_031291595.1 Ancalomicrobiaceae bacterium
CCGCCTTCGGCGGCGAAGCGGCGGCAGGCGCGGCGGCTTCCGCCTCGAGCGTCAACAGCGGCGTGCCCATCGACACCTTGTCGCCGACCTTGGCGATGACGGTCGCGACGACGCCGGCGCTCGGCGCCGGAACCTCAAGCGTCGCCTTGTCGGATTCGAGCGTCAGCAACGGCTGCTCCGCTGTGACGGCGTCGCCGGGCTTGACCAGAATCTCGATGATCGGCACGTCTTTGAAGTCGCCGATATCAGGCACTTTGACTTCGATTTTGGCCACCGCCAGTTCTCCTTCGCGCGCGCCAGTTCGTTTGTTCAGGGAAGCGAGGCGCCTCAGCTCCGCGCCGGATTCGGGGCTTCCGGATCGATCTCGTAGCGCGCAATCGCCTCCGTCACCCGACGGGTGGGCACAAGCTGATCGTCGGCGAGCGCCTTCAGCGCGGCGAGAGCGACATGTCGGCGATCGACTTCGAAGAACGAGCGCAGCCGGCGGCGATAGTCGGAACGCCCGAAGCCGTCGGTGCCCAGGACCTTGTAGCGAGCCGGAACGAACTGCCGGACGCCGTCGCCGATCGCCTTGACATAGTCGGTGGCGGCGATGACAGGGCCCGTCCCCTTGGCCAGCGACTGCTCGACATAGGACAGACGGCGCGGCTGGTCGGGATGCAGCATCGACCAGCGGTCGGCGTCGAGGCCGTCGCGGCGCAGCTCGGTGAAGCTGGTGACGCTCCAGATATCGCTCGAGACGCCGAAATCCTGGGCCAGCATCGCCGCCGCGGCTTCGACCTCGCGCAGGATCGACCCCGAGCCGAGCAGCCGCACGCGCGGGCCGCCCTTCTTCGCTTCGACCGTCCTCAACTTGTACATGCCGCGCAGGATGCCCTCTTCGGCCCCTTCCGGCATGCCGGGGTGCGGATAATTCTCGTTGAGGGTGGTGATGTAATAGTAGACGTCCTGGTTGTCGGCGTACATGCGCTTGAGGCCGGCCTGAATGATGACCGCCAGCTCATAGGCGTAGGTCGGGTCGTAGCCGACGCAATTGGGGATGGTCGAGGCGATGAGATGGCTGTGGCCGTCCTCGTGCTGCAGACCTTCGCCGTTGAGCGTCGTGCGGCCGGAAGTGCCGCCGATGAGAAAGCCGCGGGCGCGCATGTCGCCCGCCGCCCAGGCGAGATCGCCGACCCGCTGGAACCCGAACATCGAGTAGTAGACGTAGAACGGGATCATCGGCGTGTTCGACGTCGAATAGGACGTCGCGGCGGCGATGAAAGAGGCCATCGCGCCGGGTTCGTTGATGCCCTCCTGGAGGATCTGCCCCTTGGTGTCCTCGCGGTAGTACATCAGCTGGTCGGCGTCCTGCGGCCGGTAGAGCTGGCCGACCTGACTGAAGATGCCGATCTGGCGGAACAGGCCCTCCATGCCAAACGTGCGGCTCTCGTCAGGGACGATCGGCACGATGCGCTGGCCGAGCGTCTTGTCGCGCAACAACGTCGTCAGGATGCGGACGAACGCCATGGTGGTGGAAATTTCACGGCCTTCCGCCGTCGGCTTCAGCAGCGCGTCGAAGGCGGAGAGCGGCGGAATCTCCAGCGGCGCGGAAGACCGCCGGCGCGACGGCAGCGGCCCGCCGAGCGCGGCCCGGCGCGCGCGCAGATATTTCATCTCCGCGCTGTCTTCGGGCAGGCGCAGGAACGGGACCTTGGCGAGATCGGCGTCGGAGACGGGAATGTCGAAGCGGTCGCGAAAGGCCTTCAGCGCTTCGTCGCCGATCTTCTTGGCCTGGTGGGCGATCATCTGCCCTTCGCCCGCCGTGCCCATGCCGTAGCCCTTGACCGTCTTGGCGAGGATGACCGTCGGCTGCCCCTTGTGATCGACCGCGGCCTTGTAGGCGGCGTAGACCTTGATTGGATCGTGGCCGCCCCGCGTCAGCGACCAGATCTTGTCGTCGCTCCAATCGGCGACCATCGCCGCCGTCTCAGGATAGCGGCCGAAGAAATTCTTGCGGATGTAGGCGCCGTTCTTGGATTTGAAGTCCTGGTATTCGCCGTCGACGCATTCCTCCATCAACTGGCGCAGCTTGCCGGAATGGTCGGCCTGCAACAGCTCGTCCCAGCCCGAGCCCCACAGGCACTTGATCACGTTCCAGCCGGCGCCGCGGAATGCGGCCTCGAGCTCCTGTACGATCTTGCCGTTACCGCGCACTGGCCCGTCGAGACGCTGCAGGTTGCAGTTGACGACGAAAATCAGGTTGTCGAGCTTCTCGCGCCCGGCAAGCGAAATGGCGCCGAGCGATTCCGGCTCGTCCATTTCGCCGTCGCCGCAGAAGACCCAGACCCTGCGCCCAGTCGTGTCGGCGAGGCCGCGGCCTTGCAGATAACGCAGGAAGCGGGCCTGGTAGATTCCCATCAGCGGCCCCAGGCCCATCGAAACGGTCGGGAACTGCCAGAATTCCGGCATCAGCCAGGGGTGCGGATAGGACGACAGGCCATGGCCGCCGACTTCCTGACGGAAATGGACGAGCTGGTCCTCGCTCAGGCGGCCCTCGAGAAACGCCCGCGCATAGATGCCGGGCGAGCTGTGGCCTTGGAAATAGACGAGGTCGCCGCCGTGGCTGTCGCCGGCGGCGCGCCAGAAATGCATGAAGCCGGTGTCATAGAGGGTCGCGGCCGATTGGAAGCTGGCGATGTGGCCGCCAAGCTCGGAGGA
>JARLIU010000145.1 GCA_031291595.1 Ancalomicrobiaceae bacterium
GGCACCGCCGGTCGCCGCGCGATGGGCAAGGCCTTCGTCGTCTGTGGAGCGAAATGTATCGATACACTAAACATGTCGCAAGGCAGCTCCACCGACGATGCTGATCCGGGCTATTCCGATCGGTTCTACCGCGAAGCATTGGACGCGCGCTGAATGCCAGTTGGACGGCCAAACGGTGAAATCCGCCGCTCGCCGCGTCGAAAGTCCGCCCCGGACGGCATCGGATGACGCCATGTCTGCGCCGATGGGCGATTGATCGAGCAGTCCGGCAGCGTGAACCATTCCCCACCTGGGGACTCCGGGTTGTGGCGAGAGGCCCGCAAATCCGCTCGACGACTTGCCTCCAACCAAGTGTAACGATACAGTCGCCGACCGTCGTCAGCCCTGTCTCCGGTCTCAACGCCAACCCGCGTCAGCGACCGAACGCCCGCTGGGATCGGCCCAGCCAATGCGCTGACACCGGGCCTCGACCGCGCTTGGCGGCAGAGATCGAAGACCGCAAGGAGCGATGGATGTCCGCCGGCAATGCCCACCTGATCAATCCCGAGTTTGCCGACCTGATTGTGAACGAGGCGGGCAATCCGTATCGCGACTGCATCCAGGGGCGGTCGAACGAGCCGATCACGGTGCGGGCGCTGTTGAAGCGGGCGGAGGACCTGCTTGGCTCCGATCCCAATTTCACCGGACTGTCCGACTACTCGCTTGCCGAGATCGTCGCCCGGCTCACCGCCGACCGGCCGCGCATCGCCATCATTGAGGGCTCGCCCGACCATCCGGCGCATCTGTTCGACTACGAGCACGGCTTGAGGACGGCGGCGCGCGTCTGGCAGAACGGCGGCGTGCCGTTTACCTTCGCCATTCCGGTCATTTGCGACGGCACGGCGCAGTCGAACATCGGCCAGAGCTATTCGCTCGCCTCACGCAACCACACGGCCCAGGCCGTCAACATCAATTTCGAGGGCCATTCCTACCACGCCGCCTATGTGATGGCCGGCTGCGACAAGACCCCGACCGGCATTCTCGCCGGGCTGGCCGCCGCCGACCGGGCGCGGCGCGAGCCCGAGCGCGGCACCGCGCCGGTGTGGGCGGTGTTCGTCCCCGCCCATGTGCTGCGGGGCGGCTCGATCCCGCGCACGACGCGGGCAAAACTCGCCGAGGTGCAGCGACGCGCCATCGCCGTCGGCGACCGCCAACTCGCCGACGACATCGAGGAGAACAGCCGCTACATCCTGCAATGTTCGTCGGGCGAGGCCTTCCTCGGCCAACTCAATCGCGCCGTCGGCCGCGGTATCGTCGAGCGCCCGCAAGCCGACGCCATCCTCGACGAACTCGCCGCCGCCACCTGTCACGAGAAGGGCGGCATCTGCGCCTTCAACGGCACCGGCAATTCCTCGCGCACGCTGGTCTCGGCGCTCGGCTTCGTGCCGCGCAATGCCGAACTGCTCCTCGACGAGCCCGATCTCGACATCGTCTCCGCAAGCGTCGACGCGCTGTTCCGTATGATCAACCAGCCAGAATATGCCGTCTGCGACATGCTTGCGGCCAACTACGCCAACGCCATCCGCGTGCACAACGCCACCGGCTCGTCGTCGAACCTGATGCTGCACATGCCCTGCGTCATGCGCCATGCCGGCTTCGACGTCACGCTGTTCGACTACGAAAAGGTGCGCGACGCCCATCCGGTGCCGGACATCTTCGCCCATTCGCTGACGCAAGGTCGCGACACCTATGTGCTCGCCCAGCAGATGCAGGCCGGGCTCAACTCCGGCATGGAGAGCATCTACAAGGTGCTCGCCGACCTCGGCGTGCCGATGGACCTCGATGCGCCGACGGTTGATGGCAAGACCTGGGGGCAGCGGATCGCGGCGCTCAAGGTCGCCGTGTCGCCGGAGCTGCCTGAGGAGAAGTCGGTGATCCGTTCGAAGCCGATCCGGGCGATCTCCGGCACCGACGTGATGCGCGGCAACTTCTTCTCGTCCTGCACCTTGAAGGTCTCCGGCATGGCCAGCGAGCAGGTCCGCCGCTTCGACGGCCGCGTCTTCCTCGTTCGCCATTACGAGAACGAGACCGACTGCAATCGCGAACTGCAGTCGACGACGCTGGTCAAGACGCTGTGCGAGACCATGGAGCTGCCGGCGGCACTGACCGACCGGCTGCGCGCGGTCAACGGCGGCGACGCCGGCGACACGCTCGAACAGATGGTCATCAAGGGCACGCTCGCCTTTGCCTTCGTCATCGCCGGCCAGGGACCGAAGGCGTTTGGCATGCCGGAGATGTTCGCGCCGTCCGCCTATCTCCGGCACCAGGGCATTCTGGAGAAGACCTCGATGCTGATGACCGACGGGCGCTATTCCGGCGTCACCAAGGGCGCCTGCGTCGGCCACGTCACCCCGGAGGCCTACGAGGGCGGCGGCATCGGCGCGCTTCAGACCGGCGACCTCCTGTGGGTCCGCCTGTCGGAGCGGCGCATCGATCTTCTTGATCGCGATGCCTTCCTCGCCGGCAGGCTCGAACCTTTGGCGGCACCGCCGCTCGCCGAGCGCGCCGGCCTCATCGCCGAGCGCCACGCCCGCATGGAGAAGCGCAAGCGCCAGGTCGCCGCCTGCTCATGGATCGACGACACGACGTCCGCCGAGACCGGCGTGGTGCCGCTCAGCGTCGACCGTCGGGCGGTGCTGGCGTGGAAGGGCTGACACATTGCTGAACGGCAGCCTCGGGCCTCGCCCGTGGTTGCCCTGACATCGCCGGCGCGCATGCGGTCGCGCCGGCGCCCGACGCCACGAGGGCATGACGGTCGTTGCCGCCGGCTCTCTGCCGTACGATCCACGACAGCAAAGGGAGGAGGCAATGTCCGGCGAGGTACACGGACCGGATCCGGCGATAGGCGCCATGCGGGTGAATTTCCGCGATCCTTCGTTCCTGGTCGACCACATCCGCAGCATTCTGGCGTTCTATGATGGTCGGGTGGTCGATCCGGCGGGCGGCTTCTTCCACTGCTACGACAATGACGGCACGGTCTACGACCGGTCGACCCGAACGCTGGTCGCCTCTTGCCGCTTCGTCTTCAACTACGCGATGGCGTGGCGGCGATTCCGGCGGCCCGAATACCTGGCTTGGACCCGGCATGGGCTGGACTACTTGCGCCGCGCCCACCGCCGGCCGGACGGCGACGGCTACGTCTGGCGCATCGAAGCCGGCCGCGCCACCGACCGCACCAACCACTGCTACGGTCTGGCCTTCGTCCTGCTGGCCTATGCCACCGCGCTGAAGGCCGGCATCGGCGAAGCCCGCGACGGCATCGGGGAGACCTTCGCCTTGATGGAGCGCCACTTCTGGCACGCGGCGGATGGCCTCTACAGGAGCGAGGCCGATCCGGACTGGCATCTCGCCCCCTACCGCGGCCAGAACGACAACATGCATGCCTGCGAGGCGCTGATCGCCGCCTTTGAGGCAAGCGGCGAGACGGCCTATCTGACGCGGGCTGCAACCATCGCCGAGACCGTCACCCGGCGGCTCGCCGGTCTCGCCGGCGGACAGATCTGGGAGCACTACCATCCCGATTGGTCGCTGGATCTCGACTACGGCAAGGGCGACCGCAGTAACCATATCCGTCCGTGGGGCGTCCAGACCGGCCATCAGACGGAATGGGCGAAATTGCTGCTGATGCTCGATCGCCATCTTCCCGCGCCGTGGCATCTCGAACGCGCCATGGAGCTGTTCGATCGCGCCTTCGACCTCGGTTGGGACGAGGTCCACGGCGGGCTGATCTACGGCTACGACCTCGACGGGGTCGCCTGCGATCAGGACAAGTATTTCTGGGTTCAGGCGGAAACCATCGCCGCCGCGGCGCTGCTGGCCTCGCGCAGCGGCAATGGCAAGTACTGGGACCGCTACGAAAAAGTGTGGGACTACGCCTGGGCCAATTTCGTCGATCACCGCTATGGCGCGTGGTACCGGCTACTGTCTCCGGACAACAAGCGGTACGACAATCGTAAAACCTACAACAACAAGGCCGACTACCACACGATGGGTGCTTGTCACGAGGTTCTGAGGGAGCTGGAAGGCGACTGAGGCCGGTCCCGGCGCGATTCCGCGCCCGGTCGAGACCGCGGCATCCGACGCTCTTGACCTGCTTCGATCTCGATCCCGCCGACGTGGGACCCTTCGGCGGGGCGGACGAACTGATCGGCGCGCTGCTGTTTCTGGCAAGCGAGCCGGCCTCCGGCTTCATCAACGGTATCGTGTTGCCGGTCGACGGCGGCTTCTCCGCCTATGCCGGCGTCTGAGCCAGCCGGATCGACGGCGAGCGCCGGTTCGTCGAACCACGGCCACACCGCCGAAAATGGGACATTTCCCGATCAGTTCGAATTGGCTGATCGGGAAATGCTCGTCCAGCACAAAGGCTTGAACAGACTGGTCCGTTCAGAGCGAAGCGGTTCTCTCGCAACGCGCCTCAGCGCGGGATCATGGCGACGACCATCGGCGTGCCGACCTCGATCGCCCCGACCAACGTCAGCGTTCCGGCCTGAGGGTCGCGGCCGAACACGGCGATACGATCGCTGTCCTGGTTGGCGACGAGCAGGTGGCCGGCCGATGGCGTCAAGCCGATGTTGCGCGGGATCTTGCCGCCACACGGCACCCGGCCGAGCGCTGCGAGCGAGCCGTCGCGCGGATCGATGCGGAAGAGGGCGATGCTGTCATGGCCGCGATTGGCGGCGTAGAGGAAGCGCCCATCCGGGGAGATCTGCAGTTCCGAACAATTGTTCCACGCGGAAAATCCGTCCGGCAGCGTCGAGATCACCTGTCGCAGCGACAATCTGCCGGTTGCCGCGTCGTAGCCGAGATGCGCGACGGTCGAGGAGACTTCGTTGATCACATAGACGGAGCGCCCATCCGGCGCGAACTTCAGATGCCGCGGGCCAGAGCCGGGCGGCAGGTCGAAGGCCGAACTGTGGGTCAGCTTGCCGGCGCCGAACCGGTAGGTGACCACATGGTTGATCCCGAGGTCGGCGACGAGGACGAAGCGGTTGTCGGGGCTTGTCATGGTGCAGTGGGGATGCGGCTCGTTCTGCCGCTCCGGATCGGTGCCGCGCCCGACATGCGCCACGCTCGAACACGGTGCGCCGATCCAGCCGCGCTCGTCGATCGGAAACACCGCCACGGCCTGGCCCGGCACGTCTTCGCCGAAGTAGCCGCCCCAGCGTGGCTCGTGATGGTAGTTCGCCACGAACAGGTAGTTGCCGCTGCGGTCGACGCCGTTGTGGGCAGCGATGCTGCCGAGCGTTGGCTGCTTGTTCAGATAGCGCAACTCTCCCGTCTGCGGATCGAATCGCAGGGCGCTGACGACACCCTCGTTCCAGCCGTAGACCTCGCTGTTGGCGAACAGCAGGTGCCGCCTCGGCTCGATCGAGATGAAGGTCGGATTGTCGATGCCCTTGAAGACGCTCTGCCGTAAGGCTTCACCCGTCTCCTCGTCGAACAGATAGACGGTCAGTCCCTCCCCTCGCGCCGTGTCGGAATAGTCCGTCGTCCGGTTGACCGAGCCAACGAACAACAGGGATTGTTTGGCCATTGTGGATCCTGGCAGGCCGGAAGCGGGGACAGGACCACCGCAGAGTCCGGCAGCTCGGCGGCAGTCTCGCGGCCACTGCCCGCTCAGCGCGGAAGACGGCGGCCGTTGATATGGATGGTGCGCCGGCAGCGTTGCCGTCTGTCAATGGGCAACGCCGGAAACTGCGACGGACCGCCGCCCGGACCGATCCCGCCCAGCGCGCGACGGCCTCGATCTGCCTTTGACGTTTACCGGAGTGCGAAACTCCGCCAAGTCGTCCATTGCATTCTTTCACTCGCCGAAGTAGGAGTTATGGTATGAGTAATGGAAATTCAACCCGGTGACAACGGGCATTGTGGCTGGAATGTAGCGCTGCCGGGGGCTTATGGCATATCCTCAGCCTGAGCATTCTTCTCAAGTGAAGGCGGATATCTTGAACTTCGACAAATTCCTAGCTTTCGGCGGCACGCCGCTCAGATTGCACGCCCGGGTGGCGGACCATCTCGGTTTGGCGATCGTGCATGGCGACCTCAAGCCCGGTGAGTCGCTGCCGCCGGAAGTTCAACTGTGCGAGATGCTCGGGGTCAGCCGCACCGCCATGCGCGAGGCCATCCGTGGTCTCGTCGCCAAGGGACTGATCGATTCCAAACCGAAGATCGGAACGCGCGTGCGCGAACCGATGCATTGGAACCACCTCGACCCGGACGTGCTGCGCTGGCGCGTGGAAGTCACCGATACCGAAACTTATTTGAAGAAAATGTACCAGCTTCGCTATGCCACGGAGCCAACCGCAGCCGCTTTGGCGGCCGTCAACGCCGATGACGACGATCACGCACAGATGTCGCGGGACTTTCAGGGTCTGATCGACGCGGGAGCCGATAACAAGGCGTGGGTGAGCGCCGATCTGAATTTTCACAAATCGATCTATATGGCAACGCATAACGAATTCTTCTGGCCGATCGGCCAGCTGTTCAGTTTCGGATTGAAGCAGATGTTCGACATTGCCGCGCAGGGATCGCACCGTCCCCGGGCCATCATCGAGCACGGCGATCTGCTGCGCGCCATTCTCGACCGCAAGCCCGATCTTGCCCGCGCTGCCGCCCTCACGCTGCTCGGCAACTCTGCGATCGACATTGATACGATTCGGCAAAGATCGGATCTGACGCCGAAAGGCTGAGCCAGGTCGGAATGACCAATCGGCCGCGGTTTTCAACCTGCATCGATCCCGCAGTCACTGATTCGACACCGGATTCGCCGCCGGCGGCGAGCGGCATGCGTCCTGCCGTCGCAGCTGCCTTGCCTTGACAGCAATTGGCCAATTGTATTACCTAATACCATTGCACGAACGAGGAGCCGGTGGCCGGTCCAATCCGCGGACCCGCGTTCGAGCAGCCAACGAGATGAGAAGCAAAGCCGCCGGCTCGCGGCATGTTGCCCAACACAAATCTGGACCACGCCGCGAGCCGGCGCCGCCAGAACTCAGGAGGAAGCAATGAAAACAACAGGTTTTGGTTTGCTGCTCGCCGCGTTTTCCGCGGCAGGGACGCTGTTCACGACCTTGCCGGCCCTTGCTGAGAGCAAGGGGCTCGTTGCGTTCTCGCAAGCCGAGATGAACAACGAATGGCGTGTCATGGACACCAAGGAAATGGAAAAGGCTTGGCGCGACGCCGGCTATGATTTCGCTTGGACCAACGCCAATTCCGATCCGGCCAAACAGCTCGCCGACGTCGAGGACCTGCTGTCGCGCAAGCCGGCGGTGCTGATCGTGGCGCCGATCGAGTATGAGGCCCTGGCGCCGGTGCCGGGCCTCGCCGCCAAAGCCAACATTCCGCTGATCGTCGTCGATCGCGCCTTGCCGGGCAAGGCGGGCGCCAACGGCTGGATCTCGGTATTGACCACCGACTTCGTCGATTCCGGCATTCAGGTCGCCAACGACGTGGTGGCACAGCTCACCAAGAAGAACGGCTCGGCCAAAGGCACCGTCCTGCACGTGACCGGCAACGTCGGTGCCTCGCCGGTGATCGACGAACAGAAGGGCATCGAGCAGGTGTTCGCCAAGGCGCCGGGCGTCAAGATCGCCGCGTCCTGCGACAGCGGCAATTCGCGCGAAGGCGGCCGCAAGTGCATGGAAGACCTGCTGCAGGCGTTTCCGGCCGGGTCGGTCGATGCCGTGATCTTCGATAACGACGACGCCGCCATCGGTGGCCTCGCCGCAATCAATGCCGCCAACCGTACCGAGCTCAAGGGCTGGTTGTGGGGCAAGGACGGCACCGTCGACGGCCTCAAGGCGATCGTCAACGGAGACATCGTCATGTCGGTGCAGACGCCGCCGTTCTTCGGCGCTCCCTCGGTGAAGGCGTTCGAGGACTTCAAGGCCGGCAAGAAGGTCGAGCCGTTGAGCTTCGTGCCGAAGGAAACCTTCGACCTGCATACGCCGGGTCACGTCGAACGCGCCAAGAAGCGGATCGAGGAACTGCGGGCCATGGGCGTCGGCTGCTGCTGACGGCCAAGCCGAGAAAGGCGGGTCGGCCGGCACGTTCCAGCCGACCCAGCCATTCCCTATACTCGCTGCCCGCATCCCGACGAGAGTCTCCAACCCATGGACCAGCCGTCGCAGCCTCTGCTCAAGATGAGCGGGATCACCAAGACCTTCCTGGGCGTGCAAGCGCTGAAGGGGGTCGATTTCGACCTCGTGCCGGGTGAGATCCAGTGCCTTATCGGCGAAAACGGGGCCGGAAAATCCACCTTGATGCGCGTGCTCGCCGGAGCGCTGCGCCCCGACGCCGGCACGATAGCCATTGGCGGCGACAGCTTCGCTGCGCTCGATCCCATGCTCGGCCACCGGGTCGGCATCGGCATGATCTACCAGGAAACCGATCTGGTGCTGCCGCTCAGCGTCGCCGACAACATCTTTCTCGGTCACGAGATCACGCGCGGCGGCTCGATCCTGCGCAAGGGCGACATGCGCCCCGTCGTCGCCGAGCTGATGCTCGACCTCAATCTGCATTTCTCGCCCGACACGCTGGTGCGTGACCTCGGTCCGGCGCAGCGCCAGCTGGTGCAGATCGCCAAGGCGTTGTCGCGCAAGATCCGCATCCTCGTTCTCGACGAGCCGACGGCAGCCCTGACCGACAACGAGATCGGTTATCTTTTCAGCCTGTTGCAACGACTGAAGGCCCAGGGCATCGGCATGGTCTACGTGTCGCACCGGCTGAACGAAGTGATGGAGATCGCCGACCGCGTCACCGTCATGCGCGACGGCGAACGGGTGGTCACCCTGCCGATCGGCGCCGTCACCAAGGACGGACTGATCGCCGCCATGGTCGGCCGTCAAGTCGACACCGACGCGCGCACAGCTTCGCACCGGACCGACAAGCTCGTGCTGTCCGTCGACAATCTGTCGGTGCGCGGCCAGTTCAGCGGCGTGAGCTTCGACCTGCGCCAGGGCGAAATCCTCGGACTGGCCGGACTGGTCGGAGCCGGGCGCAGCGAAGTGCTCGAATGTCTGTTCGGGGTGACGACGCCAGACAGCGGGCGCATCACCTTGTTCGGCAAGGAGGTGCGGATCGGATCGCCGATCCAGGCCATCCGGCTCGGACTCGGCTTGGTGCCGGAAGAGCGGCGCGAGAGTGGACTGGTGCTCGGACGGTCGGTCGAGGAGAATATCGGCTTCCCGATTCTGCGGCGGCTGTCCCGCTGGTTGGTCATCCAGCGCAGCCGGCTCGCCGGCGTGGCGGCGGACCTCATCGGCAGCCTATCGATCAAGACACCGTCGGCGCGCCAGCAGGTCGCTACGCTGAGCGGCGGCAACCAGCAGAAGGTGGTCATCGGCCGCTGGCTCGCCGCCAATACCCGGATTCTGCTGCTCGACGAACCGACGCGCGGCATCGACGTCAACGCCAAATTCGAGCTCTACCAAGTGATCCGTGGTCTGACCGCCAAGGGGGTCTCGGTCGTCATGGCGTCGTCCGAGCTGCCGGAACTGCTGGCGCTCTCCGACCGCATCCTGGTGATGGCGTTCGGGCGCACCGTGGCCGAACTCGATGCCGCGACGACCGATCAGGTGGAAATCATGCGTCACGCCGTCGTGCGGCCGCAGGAAACAACGGCGGGTGAAGCGGCATGACGCAGTCGAAATCGACCGCCGACGCGGCGAAGAACGACAGTACGGGCGCAATCACCCGCCTGAAGGCGCTGTTCGCCGGCAACGACGTCTTTCTCATTCTGATCGCTTTCGTGGTTCTGGCCGCCATCGCCAGTCCATCGTTCCTGACGGCGGCCAATCTCAGCAACCTGCTGACCCAGTCCGCGCTGCTCGGCATTCTCAGCGTCGGCCAGTTCCTGGTGGTGGTGATCGGCGGCTTCGACCTGTCCGTCGCCGCGGTCATGGCGCTGAGCTCGCTGGTCTTTGCCAAGACGATCGGCTACGGCTTCGCCCCGGCGGCCATGCTGGCCATCGCGGCCGGCGCCGGCTGCGGCATCTTCAATGGCCTCGTCGTGACTTGGGGGCGTGTGCAGCCACTCATCGCGACGCTCGCCATGATGGGCATCGCACGCGGTCTGGCGCTGACGATCTCCGAGCGGAGCGTGCTCGTCTCCGCCCCGCTGATTGCCGATCTGCGCGACATGGGCGGCTTCCTCAGCGTCCCGACCGTCATCTGGTTCATCATCGTCGCGATCGCCGCCGTGCTGCTCGCCTCAACACGGCAGGCGCTGCACGTCTTCGCCATCGGTGGCAACGAGACGACGTCGCGGCTTGCCGGCGTTGCCGTCGAAAAAGTGAAGTTGGGCGTCTTCGCCACCTCTGGCCTGCTCAGCGGCATCGCAGGGGTCGTGCTGGTCATCCGCTCCAACAGCGGCGTGCCGCTCGGCGGCAGCGGGTGGGAGCTCGATACCATCGCGGCGATCGCCATCGGCGGCACCAATCTGTTCGGCGGCGAGGGCAAGCTGCTGCGGGCGATGGCCGGCGTGCTGATCTACCAGCTGATCGCCAACGTGATGAACCTGATGGCGGTCGATCCCTACTACCAGAACATCGTCCGGGCGGCGGTCATCATCTGCGCCGTCGGGCTGAGCATTCTGCGACTGCGTAGCGCCAGCCGGCGCGCCATATTGGGACGGTGATGAGCATCATGACCAATACCCTTGCGAAGACCACCGCGAGAGATGCGCGCCGTCTGCTCGCCGACCACGCAATCCTGATCATTCTGCTGCTGTTCATCGTGTTCGCGGCGATCGTGTCGAAGGGCCGTTTCATTCAGATCGGCAACATCGCGGTCATCCTGTTCCAATGTTCGGTCATCGGCGTGCTCGCCCTCGGGCAGACGTTCGTCATGCTGGTCGCCGGCATCGACCTGTCCGTCACCACGGTTGCCATTCTGGCGGCCGTTGTGATGGGCGCCGGCGGCTCGGAGGAGCAGCAGCAGATGAATCTGGCGGGCATTCTGCCGTTCCTCGGCTTGGTGCCGTCGATCGTCGTAGCCATCGTCGGCGCGGCGCTGATCGGCCTGGTCAACGGCCTGGCCGTCGTCACCTTCCGAATTCCCGCCTTCATCAGCACACTGGCCATGTCGCTTGCGCTTTCCGGTCTGGCGATGCTGATGACCGGCGGTTCGCCGATCCACTATCCCAATGCCTTCTTTTCCGCCTTTGGTGCAGCCAAGCTGTTGGGCCTGCCGTCGACGGTCTACGTCTTCGCCATTCTGGCGCTCGCCTGCGCCTTCTTCCTGACGCGCAGCCACATCGGCATCATGCTCTATGCCATCGGCGGCAATCCGCGCGCCGCAGGGCTTGCCGGCATTCCGGTCCGCACCGTCACCGTGCTTGCCTACGTCGTCTGCAGCCTGCTCGGCGGCATCGCCGGGTTTCTGTTCCTGGCGCGCACGGGCTCGGTCGCGCCGACATCCGGTGGCGGCCTGCTGCTCAGCACCATCGCCGCCGTGGTGGTGGGCGGCGTCAGCCTGTCGGGCGGCAAGGGCACGATCCAGAACGCCGTGATCGGCACGCTGCTGCTGGCCGGCCTTGGCAACCTCATGAACATACTGCTGGTCTCGCCGCATCTGCAGGATGCGATCAGCGGCCTGATCATCGTGTTGGCAATCATGATGAACGTGAGGCTCAACCCGGCATCCTGAAAGGCTTCCGACCGGACCACTGCCGACCCTGTCCGCATGCGGTGCCATCTGCGCTCGAAGCTCTGCTTCGGCCGCAGATGGCATGGTCGCCAGCTGACGCCGCCCGCGACGCATCAGCGACCGCATGCGGCCCAACAGAGGCCGCACTGACTTCAATCCCCGCTGCTCATCCCAAGACGAGCGGCGATCGCGTGGTGTTGCCGCAAGGCCGGCTCCCTTCGCACGAAAGGACAGATTTATGGGTACTCTCGCTGGAAAGCGTGCACTCGTCACCGGGGCGGAACAGGGCATCGGTCGCGCCGTCGCCGATCAGCTGATCGATGCCGGCTGCGACGTGGCCATCCATTATTTCTCGGCCACCGACGGTCCGCGCGACATGGTTGACCGCGCCCGTTCACTCGGCCGGCGTGCCGCCTCGTTCCGCGCCGACCTCACCGACGAGACGGCAGCCAACGCCCTCGTCGACCAGAGCGCCGCCTTTCTCGGCGGACTCGACATCCTGATCAACAACGTCGGCGGTCTGATCGGTCGGCGCTTGTTGACAGAAGTCGACCTCGACTTCTGGAACACGGTGATCGACGTCAACATGACGACGGCGATGCTGGTGACCCGCCGCGCCGTGCCATATCTGTCCGCCGCCGGCGCCTCGTCGATCGTCAATCTTGCCTCGCTCGCCGGCCGCAAGGGCGGACATGGCGGCTCGCTGGTCTACTCGATGACCAAGGGCGCCATCCTGACGTTCACCCGCGCACTGTCCGCCGAACTCGGGCCGCAGGGCATCCGCGTCAACGCCGTGGCGCCCGGACTGATCCTCGGCACCCGCTTCCACAACACGTTCACCACCCAGGATTCGGCGGAGGCCACCATCCGTGACATCCCGCTCGGTCGTGCCGGCTCGGTCGACGACATCGCCCGGCCGATCGTCTATCTCGCCTCCGAATACGACGGCTTCATCACCGGAGCGACGCTCGACATCAACGGCGGCATCTACTGCGCCTGACAGGCCGGCAGATCTGCCTCGGCCGCCTCTGAAACCTGCCCCGCTTCCGGGTCGGTCCCGCGGCGGACTCTTCGGCGAGGTCGACGCGCTGCTTGAGGTCATCTGGATCGACGAGATCGGCGGCCGACCGCCAGACAGCGTGCTTTCTCCTGGGGGGTTCCTGCGCGGCGCTGCCGGGGTGCGGGAGATGAATGCCGAGGTGTCCAAGCGAACGAACCGGGTCTGCTTCTTTCCTGGGCATGTGGCACTCGCATCCGCGGCGCACGCCAACCCCAGGCACCGCCAACCTCGGCGCGATGCTCTGCGTCGCGGCTTGTGCCTTCCTGGTCTCCGAGATGAGCGGGACTCCCCCTCGGCGGCCGGAGTCGTCACAATCGTCCATTGCGACCCGAATCCAAGGTCCGATCTCAGCCTAGCCCCTTCAGCATTTCCGCAAAGGCAACCATGCCGGGATCGTCGAGCCCGATGCTCTTGTCGGCGAAAATGCGGGCACGGCCGATCTGCGCCGGTGTTTGGCGCATCCGGTCCATGGTTTCGGCGACCGCCTTGCGCGCGGCAGCGAGGATGGCGCGTGGGTCATCGAGGCCGTTGGTGGCCTTGGCCGCGGCATCGAGCGTATCGAGCACGGTCTTGTTGCCCAACTCGGCCTTGCCGCGCGCCTTCATCGTTTCGAACGCGCCGTTGAGCAGGCCCGACACCTCGCTCCAGGGCACTTCGGTGCGCCCGCGCGTCGCCTTGGCAGCCGACATCAGGCCCGTCGCCACCAGCGTGCCGTAGCTCGAACCGGAGACGCGCGTGAAGGCCTGGGCGACCTTCATCAAGGACTCTCCGATTTCGGGCGGCAGATCGGCAAGCACCGTCTTCACTTCGCGGCCGCCGCGCACCATGGTCACGCCGAGATCGCCGTCGCCGAGCTGCCCGTCAAGCGTGTTGAGGACGTCGGCGACGGTTTCCATGTGGTCGGCAACGGCGCTGAGGCCCGCAATCAGGCCGTCACGTGTCAAAGGCATGTCACACTCTCCAAAAGGCGCATTCGGCCGGGGCCTTGAGATATGTCTCCAGCTCTTCGTCCAGCCAGCAGAAGGTGAACGACACCCCGACCATTTCCATCGACGTCGCGTAGCGTCCGACCAGCGGCATGACGATCTCACCTCCCGCCGCTTCGATCCGCTGCTTGACCGTCCGGTAGAGGATGTAGAGTTCCTCAGGCGGTGTGGCACCAAGCGAGTTGACCAGCGGCGAAATGCGATCTCCTGGCCTGATCGGCCGATCCTTCAATATCATGTCGATCATCTCGCCGGCGATTCTATCGGCCGGTTCGAGCTTGCCGACGCGTACGCCCGGTTCGCCGTGGATGCCCATGCCGATTTCCATTTCGTCCTCGGCGATCGAGAAGGTCGGCTTGCCCGCCTGCGGCACGATGCAGGGCGTCAGCGCGACGCCGGTCGAGCGGACGGCGTCGGCCGCCTTCTGGGCGATGCGGGTGACTTCGCCGAGGTCGGCGCCGGTCTCGGCTGCCGCACCGGCAATCTTGAACGCATAGACCATGCCGGCGACGCCGCGCCGCTTTTCAGCCTCCGCTGGCGGGGCCGACGCGACGTCGTCGGTCAACAGCACGGTCGTGGTGGAAATGTCCTCCATCTCCACGATGTCGCCGGCCATGTCGAAATTCATGATGTCGCCGCCATAGTTGCCGTAGAGGCGCAGCACGCCGGCTCCGCCGTTGGCGACACGGATCGCGTCCGCCATCTGGTCGACCGACGGCGAGGCGAACACGTCGCCGACCGCGCAGGCGTCGAGCAGCCCCTTGCCGACATAGCCGGTGAACACCGGCAGGTGACCCGAGCCGCCGCCGGTGACGATGCCGACCTTGCCGGGCCTCGCCTCGCCTGGCCGCGCGATCACCCGGCCACCAATTCCGGTCCGGCGATAGAATTCCGGGTGGGCGGCGACCAGGCCCTCTAGCAGTTCATCGACATAATGGAACGGATCGTTGAGTATCTTTTTCATTGTGGAACCTCACACGTGCGCTTTGGATGACGATCGGGCCGCACGACGGCGGAACTGGATCGTGTTGACGGCCATGACGACGAGCAGCAGGCTGCCCCAGAGGAATTGGGTAAAGAAGTTCGACGCTTGCAGCATGTTGAACCCGCTCGACAGGAACTGCAGCGATAAGACGGCCAGGATGAGGCCCGACACCTTGCCGAAGCCGCCATACGGATTGATGCCGCCAAGCACGCAGATCAGGATGGTGAGCAAGAGGTAGCCCGAGCCGTAGTCGGCCTTGGCCGAGTTGGACCGGCTCATGATGATCAGTCCGGCAACCGCGGCGAGACCGCCGGAATAGGTGAACGTCCGGATGGTGACGCCGGCGTCGTCGATGCCGGCAAAACGGGTCGCCAACGGGTTGGTGCCGAGCATCTGCACCTTGATGCCGAAGGCCGTCCGTTCGAGCAGGAACCAGACGGCAACGGCAAGTGAGACGAAGATGATCAACGGCACCGGAATGCCGAACAGATCGGCATTGCCGATCACGGCGAAGACGCCGGGAAATCCGACCACGGCGCTGCCTCCGGTGATGGCGAAGCCAAGGCCGGTGAAGACGAGGCCCGAGCCGAGGGTCGCCAAAATGGCCGGCAAGCCGAAATAGGCGATGACGATGCCGTTGAACATGCCGGCGACGCAGCCGATCGCCAGCGAGACGACGATCGCCAGTGCCATGGCGCCGCCGGCTTCAACTCCGGTCGCATTGGCGCCGGCGAAGTGCGAGAGGATCAGGGCGGCGATGATCGCCGACAGATCGGCGATGCCGATGATCGACAGGTCGATGCCGCCGGTCAGCATCGCCAGCATCATCGCTAAGGACAGGATGGCGAATTCCGGAAACTGGAAGGCCATCGACGAGGCGTTGCCGATGGTGAGGAAATGCTCGGGCGATAGCGCCGCCATGGCGATGAAGATGACGATCGTCATCACCGCAAGGCGGCCGATGCCGGGTTGCATGAGCTGGACGACAAAGCCCGGAGCGGCGGGAGAGGGGTTTTTCGGGGCCGGTGCCGCGTTGGTATCGGTCATGACGGGCACTCCTCAGCCGGCCTTGCGGGCGGCGCGCTTGGCCTGATAGGAGGGAAGACCGGTTCCGAGGAGGATCAAGGCACCGATGACGACGCTCTGCCAGGTCGACGGGATGCCCAGCAGGATCAGGCTGTTGTTGACCATGACGATCAGGATCACGCCCAACAGCGTGCCGGTGATCGTGCCGTAGCCGCCGGACAGCCGGGCTCCGCCCAGAACCGTTGCGGCGATGACCGACAGTTCGAGCCCGACCAGGTCGAACGGATTGGCCACCCGCGCCATCGAGGCGTGGATGATGCCGGCGAGCCCCGCGAGTCCGCCGACGTAGGCGTAGACGAAGACCTGGGTGAGCCGCACGTTGATGCCGATGCGGCGAGCGCTCTCGAGCGATCCGCCGATGGCGAAGATGTTGCGCCCCAACAGCGTGCGCGTCAAAAGGAACCAGGTCAGGACGACCACCCCGACCAGGAACGCGAAGGCCCACGGCAACGAATAGAAGAAGCCCTGCGCGTTGGTGCCGCGGACGATGACCAGACGCGAGAATTGCTGCATCGACGGCGGGACGTTGGAAATCAGCTGGCTGCCGACGAAGGTCAGCAAGAAGCCGCGCAGCGCGCTCAACGTGCCGAGCGTGACGATCAGCGTGGGGAGGCGAAAGCCGGCGATGAACACCGCGTTGATCAGCCCGAGCCCCATGCCGATCAGGACGGAGACGAGAAAGACCAGCGGCCAGGGCAGATCGAGCCCGAGTTGCTTGACCGTCAGCGTCGTGGTGAAGAGCGCGAAAACGGCGACCGCCGTGAAGCTGACGTCGATGCCGCCGGAAATCAGCACCAGCAACACGCCGATCGCAAATATGCCGATGACGATGCCGTTGCGTAAGAGATCGAACAGTGTCGGAATGGAGAAGAAGCCGGGGTATGAGGCCGTCGCTACGATCACAAAGGCGACGATGACGAGAAACACCAGGAATTCGTTGCTCTTGTAGTTGATCTTCGGCATGCCCAAACCTCTTACGACATCAAGCGACGCGCCAGCTCGGTTTCCTTGATGCTCGCTCCCGGGATCTCTTCGGCGATCTGGCCCGCCTTCATCACCAGGATCCGGTTGCAACTGGCCAGGACCTCGGGAATGTCGTCGGAGATCACGATGATCCCCAGGCCGGAGGCGGCCAATTCCGCGATGATGGCGTGGATGTCCGTCTTGGAGCCGACGTCGACCCCGACGGTTGGTCCATTCAGGATCAGCACCTTGGGGCGCTTGGCCAGCCATCGGGCGAGGACCACGCGCTGCTGGTTGCCGCCCGACAGCGACTGGACCGCCGCTTCGGAGTCGGAGGTGGCGATGTTGAGCCGAGCGAGCCAGTTGCTGACCTGCGCCCTCAGCCCGGAGCGATCGAGAACCCCGCCTCGCCCGGCGTGGCTGTCGATGGTGCCGATCGTGACGTTGCGGGAGATCGACTGCGGCAGGAACAGCCCCTCCGTCAGCCGATCCTCGGGCACATAGCCGATACCGGCTTCGATCATCGTGTGCACAGAGCCGAACGGCACGCGCTTGCCGTCGACCAACAGCTTGCCGGCGTCTACCTCGATGAGGCCGAACAGCGCCTTGGCGAGTTCGGTCCGGCCGGAGCCGAGCAGACCGGCGATGCCGAGCACCTCGCCATGCGCGAGGTCGAAGCAAATCTCTCGCAGGACCCCGGCGCGGCTGAGGCCGCGCACGCTCATGATGGCTGGGCTCGATTTGGCCAGCGGCGGCTTGGCGGTTTCGGCCAGCCGGCGGCCGGTCATGTGATAGGCGAGGGAACCGGCGTCGAATTCGCTGGCCGGGGCATCGGCGACGAGATGGCCGTTGCGCAGCACCACCACCTTTTCGCAGACCTCCAGCCCTTCGGTCAGTTTGTGGCTGACGAACAGCACGGCGATGCCGTCCGCCTTGAGGCGACGGATGATGGCGATGAGCGAACGCACCTCGCGCTCGGTCAGCGCGGTGGTCGGCTCGTCCATGATGATGAGCCGCGCCTCGGAGGCCAGCGC
Organism: Ancalomicrobiaceae bacterium; assembly: GCA_031291595.1. Taxonomy (GTDB): domain Bacteria; phylum Pseudomonadota; class Alphaproteobacteria; order Rhizobiales; family Ancalomicrobiaceae; genus CAIYYN01. The sequence goes on from JARLIU010000145.1 coordinate 17,800, forward strand.
GCGGGCGATGGCGACGAGTTGCTTGTCGGCGACGGACAGCTTCTCGACCCGTATGTCGAGATCGATGGTGACGCCGATGCGCTCGAGCACCCGCTCGGCGGTGGCGCGCATATGGCGGCGGCGCACCAGCGTCCGGCCCTCGGCGAGTTCCAGCGAAAACGCGATGTTCTCGGCGACGCTGAGATTGGGAAACAGCGAAAAATCCTGGAAGATCACCTGGATGCCGCGTGCCACCGACTGGCGCGGATCGAGCGAGGCATGCACCTCGGCATCGACCGTGATCGCTCCCTCGTCCGGCGTCTCGGCTCCGGCGAGGATCTTGATCAGGGTCGATTTTCCGCTGCCGTTTTCGCCGACGAGGTTGACAGCCTGTCCGCGCGCGATGGCGAAGCTGACGTCGGTGAGGGCGTTGACGCCGACGAAAGACTTGGAGACGTGCTCGATGCGGATGAAGGAATTGCCGGTCTCGGCAAGGGGATGTGAAGCCACGTCCTGCTCCCTGAAGTGCCCGCCGCGCGGTCCGGATCGCATGGCGGCGCGCCATCTCCTGACAATCCGAACCTCGCTAACCGGACCGGCCCCCGGACGGCGAACCGTCCCGGGGCCGCTGCGGCTGTTGCTGGGGATCGATCAGAACGGGTAGTCCTTGGCGTTGTCCTTGGTCACGTCGACCCAGGCCTGACCGTAGACGACCTTGCCGACCAGCGAGGTGTGCTCGTAGCCCTTGAGGCCGAGATCCATGCCGTCGGTGATCTTCTCGCCGTCGAGCAGCTTGACGGCGAGTTTGTTCATGGCGTAGCCGGCCAGCGACGGATCCCAGAACGAGATCATGTCGACCGCACCGGTGTTGAGATACTGCGAGGCGATCGACGGCAGGCTGGTGCCGACGACGCAGGTCTGGTCGGCCATGCCGCGCTCTTCGAGCGCCAGCCCGATGCCGGCGACGTCGGTCGACGCGCTGCCCTCGAAGCCGCGGACGTTGGGATAGGCGCGTAAGAGTTCCTGGGTCTTGGCGTAGGCCTGCTGCTGGTCGTCCGCGGTCTCATTCTTGGAGCCGACCAGCTCCATGTTGGGATAATGAGCCTTCTGGTAGGCGATGGCCGCATCCACCCACTGGTTGTGGGATTCCGAGGTCAGCGAGCCGACGAACACGGCATACTGGCCCTTCTCCGCCATGCACTTGGCCAGCGCCTTCATGAAATGCTCGCCGTATTCGTTGTTCTTGAAGGCTTCGACGTCGACGTCGGCGTTCTGGATCGAGGCCGCCTCGTGGGAGACGACGATGATCTTCTGATCCATCGCCTTCTTGAGCACCGGCTCGACCGCGGCGACCGAGAATGGAACGATGGCGATCGCATTGGCCTTGCGGGCGATCGTGTCCTCGACCAACTGCACCTGCAACTGCGCGTCGGCCTTGGCGGGACCGACCTGGACGGCGTTGTTGCCGGTGTCGGCGGCGAACTTCTTGACGCCCTCGTCCATGCGGTTGAACCACTGGATGCCGGAGATCTTCACGATGGTGGTGATGTCGAATTTCTTGCCGGCGGCCTGAACCCCGGCGATGCCGGCAACGCACACGGCTGCGGCCGCGACACTGATCAACAGCTTTCCGCTCTTGTTCATCTCTTCCTCCCTGGCCCGGTCTAGTGGCGCTTTCCAGGGTGCCGTTTGCCCTGGAGAAGCTCCGGCGGCGCTTGGTGAGCCTTTGTCCGAAGCGGTCCGGAATGGACGGCCGGGCGCCATCTGGCGCCCGACACGTTGAACGGGCGCTATTCGATGCCCGACAATTCGAAAATCAGCTTGTGCAGCGCCGAGGCGTTGAGATCGCCCAACCCCTTGTTCACGGCTGCCTGATAGAGTTCGGCCGTCAGCGCCGACGCCGTCAGCGGCACGCCGAAAGACATGCGCTCGAAAGGCCGCACCCAAAATGTCGGTATTGGCGCCCACGACGGACGACAGCGGCCGTTGCTCCGGCGCCAGCCCTTTGTCGGCGAGGCTTGCAACTCAGCCCTCCCCCTTGTGGTCTTGTTTCTTGTCTAAAGATCACTAAACGTTATCATCAACGCGAAAAACTTCAAGCCCGGTTTCCGTCAAAAAATGCGGTGACCCGGCCGTAGCCGCGGTTGATGATCGCGAATGTTTAGTAAACATTCGCGAATGTGCAAATCGATCCAGCAGGGTGTAGGGTGGCCCGGATGGTCACACGAACGAAGAAATCAACAGTTCGGGAAATCGCCCGCGTCGCGGGTGTTTCGCCGACCACGGCGTCGCTGGTTCTGAACCGCAAAGGTCAGATTTCCGCCGCCACGCGGTCGCACGTGCTGGAGGTCGCGGCCACCCTCGAGTTCACGCCGCGCCCGAGCCGGAAGCGCCCTGACAGCGTCAAGTCGATCCAGTTTCTCAAGATCGCCAAGCACGGCAACACCGTCAACCGCGACCACAACCATTTCATCTCCGACTACATCGACGGCATGTCTGAGGAAGCGAGCCGGCGCGGCTACAAGCTGCAGGTGATCAGCCACGAACTGACGCCGATCTCGACGATCCTCGACCTCCTGTCCGGCAGCGGTGCCAGAGGCGTGATCGCGCTCGGAACCGAGCTTTCGGAAAGCGATGTGCGCCTGATCCAGAGCTGTGCCCTGCCGACGGTGTTCATCGACACGTTCTACGACGGGATCGAGGCCAACTTCGTCGACATGAACAACTACGACACCGTCCACAAGGTGCTGTCCTACCTCAAGGGCCAAGGCTTCCGCGAGATCGGCTTCGTCGGCAGCGACGTCAAGACCGAGAATTTCAGCCTTCGCCGCGAGGCGTTCTTCCGCAGCGTGGAGATCCTCGGGCTCAAGGTCGCCAAGGCGCATGTGCTGTCGATCGGTTCGACCCTGCACGACGCCCACCGTGACAGCCTTGAGGCGCTCGCCGGCGCCAAGGGGCTGGCGCAGGCCTATTTCTGCGCCAACGATGTGATGGCGCTCGGCTTCATCCGCGCGCTCAAGGAAATGGGGCTCGGCATTCCCGACGACGTGGCGGTCGTCGGCTTCGACAATCTGCCGATGAGCACCATCGTCGAGCCGCCACTGACGACCGTCGACGTTTCCAAGCGGCGGATCGGCGGCCTCGCCGTCGGCCTGCTGCACGACATCATGACCGCGCCGCATTCCTCGCCGCCGGTCAAGATCCTGGTCGGGGCCGAACTTGTCGTGCGCAGCAGCGCCAAGCCGAGCCGGGAGCGCCAGGACAAGCCGTTGATCGCGCTCGAAGACTGACTCCGACGTTCCAAGCTAACAATGGGTCGATCCTGCGTCCGCGTGGCGCGTGCGAGCCGCTAGAGCAGGATGCTTTCAGATGGAATCGCCCGGCGATCCATCGATGAGCTGAATCACTGCTCTATGAATA
>JARLIU010000146.1 GCA_031291595.1 Ancalomicrobiaceae bacterium
GTAGCCGCATTGCGGCACCTGATTGGCGACCCAGGCTGCGACGACGCGGCGCCCGACCGGATCCTTCTCGATGGCCTCGATGGTCGTAATCGACCGTCCGATCACGGTTTCCGCCGGGGTGACGCACGAGCGGATCGCTTCACCGTCGATAAGCACGGTGCAGGCACCGCATTGCGCCAGGCCACAACCGTATTTGGTGCCGGTCATCTCGAGTTCATCGCGGATGACCCATAGCAAAGGCGTATCCGCCTCGGCCTCGACTTGGTGGGTGATGCCGTTGATCGACAGTTCCATTGGATCGCTCCATTCGCTGTCCGGCAGGTTCTAGCGTGTGAGGAACACTGCAGTCGGACTGACGCCAGGACTGGCCGACATGGACGTTGCTTCGCGTTCGCTGCGGCGCGACCGTCCCTCCTCCATCTCGGAGGACCTGTGCCTGCCGATCATGGCAAGCCCACCGCCTCCGCCTGAATGGCGGTCGCTTTGTCTACAGGATAGTACGTAGGTGATTTAGGCGGGAACGAGGAGAGGAGTACCGTCCCCGGCTGCAGATCCACTGGTGAGCACGCCAATGTGATGGCGTGACCGGGACCGCGTGATCCGGCGGCAGTCCGGCGGCCAGGTCGGTCGGGCAGCCGCGGCCGTCAGCCGTGTCTGTCGCGTCTCAGGGTTTGGGGATGCCGATCGATCCCAGCCGCACCGCCGCCGCCTTGAGCGCGTCGATGTAGCGGTCGTGATTGCGCACGCCATCGTCGCGCGGTGCCACCAGGCACACCGTGGCGATGCAGCGGCGGCCCATGCCGGGAACGGCGACGGCGAAACAACGGGTGAAGCTGTCGACGATGCTGTCGAAGGTGAACACGCCGGTACGCGCCGCCGCACGCGCCTCGCCGATGAAGGCCATCGGATCGAGCCAGCTGCCGTCGGGCAGGCGGAAATCCTCGCGCGGGACGAAATCGAGAATCTCGCTGTCGCTCATGTCGGCAATCAGCAACCGGCCCGAGGCCGTCCAGGGAATTGGCACGGGACGGCCGATGTCGGACGAAATGCGAAACGGCCGCGCCCCCTCGCGCATCCGGACGACGGCGTATTTGTTGCCGTCGAGCATGCAGAACTGGGCGGTTTCGCGGGTTTCCGTCGCCAGTCCTTCGAGCACGCGATCGCATTCGCGGGTGAAGTCGTAATGCTCCTCGTAGGCGTTGCCGAGGAAGAACAGTTTGCGGCCGAGGTAGACGCGTCCCTCGCCGTCCACATGTTCGAGAATGCCTTGCCGCAGCAACAGACCGACCAGTTCGTACACGGACGAGCGCGGCGCGCCGATCTGTGAGGCGATCTCGTTGGGATTGGCGGGTTCGCGCCTGAGGCGCAGGTAGTCCAGGATCTCGAAGGCGCGGTCGAGGCCTCGCGCCCGCTTTGCAACCGCCTGATCCGCCATGACGTCCATGTTCGTTGCCTCATCCGCCAGTCCGCCGGCACATGTTGCTTGTGAAACGCGTCTCCCGGGGTGTCAACAGCTCATGCGCGCGTCCGCAAGGCGCTCGCGGCCGGCGGCGCCTGGCGGACGACTCCGACAAGCTATTGTAAACGCATCCGGAATTGCGCGACGCCCGCGCTCGACCCCGTCGTCGTTTCCGCGCCGCCAAAGCCCCGGCCAGCCTGCAAGCTTCCTGTTGCAAAGCCTGAAATTGGGCCTATAGTTTCGATGTCCGGTATTTGGTGTGCATGTCCACAATAACAGACATCGAAAGCGACAGCAACCAGGATCGCCAATAGAGGGGGAATAGTCATGAGTCGCATTGCCTCGAACCTGCATCTCGGCCGTGCCCTGCTGGCGGGCGCCGCCATCGCGGTGTTCTCACTCGCCATCGCCTCGCAGGCGAATGCCGCCGCCGCCTGCATCAAGGGCGACCGCAAGGCGCCGTTTACGGTCGGTTGGGCCAACATCTATTCCGTTCCGACCTGGATGAAGCAGACCGAAGGCACGATCACCGACGAGGTCGCGACGCTGAAGAAGGCGGGTCTCGTCAAGGATCTGATGATCACTGACGCCCAGGGCAACGCCCAGACCCAGATCCAGCAGATCCAGTCGATGATCGACGCCAACCTCGACGCCATCATCGTCGAGGCGGGCTCCTCCACTGCGCTCAACCGCGTCATCGCCGACGCCTGCACCAAGGGCATCGCCGTCATCAACTTCGACAGCCTCGTCGACACCGACAAGCTGACCGCCAAGATCAACACCGATTCCAACGAATGGGGCAGCAGAGCCGCCACGTGGCTGGTCGACCAGCTGCATGGCAAGGGCAAGATCGTCATCATGAACGGTCCGGCCGGCGTCTCGGTCAGCGACGACCGTCGCAAGGGCGCGCAGCCGGTGCTCGCCGCCAACCCCGGCATCGAGGTGATCACCGAGACCAACACCGAATACAACGTCGCCCCGGCGCAGGAGGCGATGACCAGCCTGTTGTTCGCCCATCCCGACATCGACGGCGTGTTGTCGCTCGGCGGCGCCCTGTCGGCCGGCTCCGTCATGGCGTTCGACCGCCAGGGCCGTGCCCAGGTCCCGACCACCGGCGAGAACGCCCGCCAGTTCCTCGAACTGTGGAAGGCAAAGAAGCTCAAGGGCTGGGCCACCATGCAGCCCAACTGGCTCGGCGCGCTCTCCGTCTACACCGCCGTCAAGGCGCTGCAGGGCCAGGACGTCCCGGCCTTCATCAAGGTGCCGCTGCCGGTCATCGACGACTCGACCATCGACGGCTACCTGGCCAAGGCCAAGGATTTCCCGGCTGACGGCTATATCTACTCGTCGTACGACCAGGCCCTGTTCGACAAGCTGCTGGCACAGCACTGACGTCGACCATCCGAAGGGACCGACCGCAATGGACGGGACTACGCCGCTCGTCGAAGCCCGCGGCATTTCCAAGGGCTTTTTCGGAAATCCCGTGCTGAAGGCGGTCGACATCGCCCTCCATCCGGGCAGGATCCACGCCCTGCTCGGCGAGAACGGCGCCGGCAAGTCCACGCTGATCAACCTCTTGTCCGGCGCGCTGCAGCCGGACGGCGGCGACATCCGCGTGGACGGAAAGCCGGTGACCAGGCTGACGCCCCAGGGCGCCCGCGCCGCCGGCGTGGCCGTGGTGCAGCAGGAGCTCAGCCTGGCGGCCGAGCTGTCGATCGCCGAAAACATCGGCCTCGGCGCCGCACCACGCCGCTTCGGCCTCCTCGACTACCGGGCACTGCGCGACAGGGCGGCAGCCGCGTCGGCCCTGGTCGGGTTGACGGAACCCCTCGAGATGCCGGTCGGCGACCTGCCGCTCGGCCGGCGGCAGATGGTGGAGATCGCCAAGGCGTTGTTTCGAGAGCCGCGCGTGCTCATCCTCGACGAGCCGACATCGTCGCTGTCCGCGCACGAAGCGGGCGTTCTGTCGGGGCTGGTGCGCACGCTCGCCGCCCGCGGCGTCGCCGTGCTGTACATTTCCCACCGCCTCAACGAGGTGCAGGCGCTGTGCGACTACGTCACGGTGCTCAAGGACGGCGTGGTGACGGCGGACCGTTCGCTCGCCGACGTCAGCGCCGAGGGACTGGTACGGCTGATGGTCGGCCGCGATCCCGGCGATATGTTCCCCGCCTTCAAGCCGGCCGCGGCGGGCGAGCACCTCATCAGGGTCGACGGCTTCTCGGCCGGCGCCGTCTACGACGTGGCGTTTTCCGCCCGGGCCGGCGAGATCGTCGGCATCGGCGGCCTGATCGGACAGGGGCAGGAGGATTTCCTCCTGGGTCTTTACGGCGCCATCCCGGCCGTCGCATCGAGCGCCGCGATCTGCGGCGTCGGACACCTTCTGGCGGGCGTCGGCGCGGCCACCGCGGCCGGCCTCGCCTACGTGCCGGCCGACCGCAAGAAGGAGGGCCTCGTCCTCCCCCACACCATCGCCGCCAACCTGATGCTGCCGTCGCTCGGCCGGCTGATGCGGCATGGCTTGCGCGACCGGCGCGGCGAGGCGGCGCTGGTCGCCGATCTCGCCCGGCAGCTCGCCATCCGGGGCGACACCGGCCGTCCGGTGCAGGCGCTGTCCGGCGGCAACCAGCAGAAGGTGGCGTTGGCCAAGTGGCTGCCGCTTGGCCCCCGCGTACTGCTGCTCAACGACCCGACGCGTGGCGTCGACGTCGGCACCAAACGGGAAATCTACCTGATGCTGCGGGCGTTCGCCGACGCGGGCAAGCTCATCCTGCTGTTGAGCTCCGATACGCCCGAGCTCGTCCATCTGTGCGACCGGGTCGCCGTCTTCCGCGAGGGCCGCGTCGTGGCGACGCTCGCCCACGGTAACGCAAGCGAAGAGGCGATCGTCGGCGCCGCCATGGGTCTTGCCACGAAGGAGCTGGCGGCATGACCCCCTCGGCATCGCCCTCCGGCTCGCTGTATTTCGCCATCCAGCGGCGGCGCAACCGTGGCCTCGGTGGGCTCTATCTGGTTGTGGCCGCCTTCCTCGTCGTCTATGGCGTCCTGTTCCCGGGCCTCTTGAGCGTCGGCGGCTTCTCCAAGTTCTCGCAGAACTGGTTCCCCTTGGCGCTCGTCACTATGGCGCAGGCGCTGTTGATGCTGAACGGCGGCATCTCGCTGGCCATCGGCCCGCTGGTGAGCCTCGGCGGCGTCGTCGCGGCGATCACCATGGGCGGGCCGGCAGGCGCATTCGGCGGTCTCTTGGCCGTCGTCGTCGCCGGCCTCGTCATCGGTGCGCTCACCGGCCTGATCGTCGCCTACATGCGACTGCCGGCGATCATCGTCACGCTGGCCGGCTCGTTCATCATCACCGGCGTGGCGCTGCTCTTGCTGCCGCGGCCGGGCGGTTCCATCCCCGACTGGCTGTCGCAGGCGCTGGCCGGCCAGCAGCCGACGGCTTTCGCCCTGCTCGTGCTGGTACTCTGCGCCTGGAAGCTGTTCCTGGCGACGCCGCTCGGCATCGGTGTCTACGCCGTCGGCGACAATCCGGTTGGGGCCTTTCGCTCCGGCGTGCCGGTGGAGCGCGTCCGCGTCGTCTCCTTCGCCGTCTCCGGCCTGCTCGCCGCGCTCGCCGGCCTGTTCGTCGCCGCCCAGACCGGCTCGGGCGATCCAGTGATCGGCACGTCGTTCACGCTCAACTCCATCGCCGGCGCCGTGCTCGGCGGCGTCGGCTTTCTCGGCGGCAAGGGCACCATGCGCGGCGCCATTGCAGGCAGCCTGCTGTTATCGGTGATGATCAACGTCATGTTCTTCCTCGGCTTCCCGCCGGTCGCCCAATATGTGGCGCAAGGCGTCATCATCGTCGGCGCCGTCGCCATTCCCGAATTCGCCGGTCGGTGGAGGAAAGCATGAAGGCGGCCTCGATCTCCCGCGGCCTGTTGCGCAATCCGCCGCTCATCACCCTGGCGCTTGTCGCCCTGGTCTGGATCGTCGCCGGCCTGAGCCTCAGGGGTTTCGCCGCCGTCGGCCACTTGCGCTACATCCTCGAACTGTCGGCGATCATCGGCATCGTCGCCGCCGGACAGACGCTGGTGATCCTGGTCGGCGGCATCGACCTGTCGGTCGGCGCGGTGATTACCGTCACCGCCATCCTGTTGCCGCTGATCTCGCCGGACTGGGACCCGACCGGACTTCTCGGCGTGGTGTTGACGCTCGCCATCGCCGCCGTCATCGGCCTCGCCAACGCCATGGGGCAGGTATTCCTCAAGGTGCCGGCCATCATCATGACGCTGGCCATGGCCACTTTCCTGCAGGGTCTGCTGGTGCTGATCGCCGGCGGCAGCGCGGTCTCCGTCACCAACGAGGCGGTGATCTGGCTGGGCTCGGCCAGACCCTTCGGCGTGCCGGCCGGCATCATCGTCTGGATCGCGGTCGCCGCCGCCGTGCTCACCGCCATTCATCGCCGCCCGTTCGGCGCGCGCCTGCTCGCCCTCGGCGCCAACCCGTTGGCGGCGCGGCTGTCGGGCGTCGACGTCAGCCGCACCACGTTCGCCGTCTATGCGCTTGCCGGCTTGTTCTCCGGCCTCGCCGGCCTCCTCGTCCTCGGCATGAACCGCCAGGGCTACGTCGGCATCGGCGATCCCTATCTGATGACGTCGATCGCCGCCGTGGTGCTGGGTGGCACCTCGATCCTCGGCGGGCGCGGCAGCTACGCCGGCACCATTCCGGGAGCGATCCTCCTGGTGACGACGACCGCGCTGATCACCGTCGTCAACGCATCGCCGGGCTGGCGGTCGATCATGTTCGGCTCGCTGATCCTGGCGCTCTTGCTCATTTCCGGACGCGAGGCGCAGCGATGACGCGGATCTACCGCGGACCGGTGATCGACCCGCACCACCATCTCTGGGACCTGACGCTCGACCGCCATCCCTGGCTGACGCGCCGGCCGGCGGACGCCGAGGAGATGGTGTACGGCAGCCCGGCAGCCATCCGGCGCGACTATGGCGTTGCCGACTATCGTCGTGACGCCGCCGGACAGACCATCGTCGCCACCGTCCATGTCGAGGCCGGTTGGGCGGACGGCCACCCGCTCGAAGAGAGCCGCTGGCTCGACGGGCTCGACCATTCGTCCGGCGTTGCCGCCCGCTATGTGGCGCGCGTGCCGCTCGACGCCGAAGGCGCCGCCGCGATGATCGCCGCGGAGGCGGAGAACCCGCGCGTCGTCGGCATCCGCGACATCGTCAGCTGGCACGACCAACCGGCCAAGTCGTTCGCCCGCGCTCCCGGACTGATGAGCGATCCGGCCTGGCGCGCTGGTCTTGCCGCCGTCGAGCGGCAGGGCCTGGTGTTCGACCTGATGCTCTATCCCTGGCAGATGCCCGAGGCGGAGCGGCTCGTCGCCGCTTTCCCGGACCTCACGTTCGTGCTCGAACACGCGGGCAGCCCCGCTGACCGCAGCGATGCCGGCATGGCGCTGTGGCGCGACGGATTGGCTGGACTTTCGCGCTACCGGAACCTCGCGGTGAAGATCAGCGATCTCGTCGCCTATGACACCAACTGGACGCTGCACAGCCTGTCGCCGGTGATCCGCCACGCCATCGACTGTTTCGGAGCGGAGCGGACGATGTTCGGCTCGGACTTCCCCGTCGCCGGACTGCACGCCGGCTTCGCCGCGGTTTACGACGTGCTTCGAACGGTCGCTGCCGCCTATGGCGAGGACGAACAGCGGGCGATGTTTTTCGGCACCGCCAACCGCATCTACCGGCTCGGCCTCGCGGCCAACGCCGGGCCCGACGATTTCCTCGAGGAGTGACTGTGATGGCCGAATTGCCGCGTTTCGGCGCCGACGCCGACTTCCTGCTACACGATCGCCTGCGCGGTTTTCCGGCCGGCCACGCGCCGATCGCCGCCGGCCGGCTCGGCGAACTCGGGCTGAAGCCGTTCGACGGCGCGATGCAGTTGCCGCTGATTTCGCTTGACCTCACGGCGTTCGACGCCAATGCGGCACTGATGCTGCGCTATGTCCAAGAGCAAGGCGTCGCCATCGCGCCGCATGCCAAGACGCCGATGAGCCCGGCGCTGGCCCGTCGCCTGGTCGAGGCCGGCGCCTGGGGCACCACGGTTGCCGACATCCGCCAGGCATCGGTGATGCTGGCATCAGGGCTCACCCGGCTGATCATCGCCAACGAGATCGGCGGACATGCCTCGGCAAAACGCCTCGCCGCGGTGCTCGCCGGTCACGCGGCTGCCGAGATCTTCATCTTCGCCGATACGCCGGAACTGGTCGAAGCGCTTGCCGCCGCTTGGGCGGAGCATAGCGACTTGCCGCGCCTCGGGATCCTCGCCGAACTCGGCCTGGCGCGCGGCGGTGCCCGCACGCTCGAGGCGGCAACTGCCGTGGCCGATGCCGCGCTCGCCCGCGAGTCGCCACGCTTCCGCCTGGCCGGCGTCGCGGCCTACGAGGGCGCCGCGGTAACGCCCGATCCGGCCGAAACCAGAGAGCGGATCGGCCGTCTGATGGCGATGACCGGCGACCTGCTGGCGGCGGTGCGGGCCCGTGTCGGCACCGAACGACCGCTCGTCGTCACGGCCGGCGGCTCAGTCTATTTCGACCTTGTGGTGAAAGCGCTGCAGCCGGCGATCGCGGGCGACGGCCGGGCGACGCTGGTGCTCAGAAGCGGGGCCATCTTCTTCCACGACCATGGCGTTTACGACCGTGGCCTGAAGGGGCTCGATGCGCGTGGCGGCTTCGTCCTGGATGGCCAACCCGTCGCCGCGGCCGCCGTGTTCCGGCCGGCGCTGCGGCTGTGGGCGGAAGTGCTGTCACGGCCCGAGCCGGGGCTTGCCGTCTGCGGCATGGGCCATCGCGATGTCGCCATCGACCAGGGCTATCCGCGTCCGCTCGCCCTTTACCGCGACGGCCGCCGGATCAGCGACCTCGCCGGTGCCACCGTGAGCAAGCTCAACGACCAGCACGCCTTCCTCGACGCGGCCGAAAACCTCGGCATCGAGGTTGGCGACGTCGTCGAATTCGGCATTTCGCACCCCTGCACCTGCCTCGACCGTCATGCCGTCGTCTACGGCCTCGACGAGACGCAGACGGCGACGACCGCCTTTCCGACCAGCTTCGGCTGAGTTCCTCGCCAACGAACCAAAGACAAAGGAAAGCCAATGACCAATACGGCGTATTACCAGAAAGGGCCGCGCATGAGCCAGGCCGTCAGCCACGGCGGCTTCGTCTACGTTGCCGGCCAGGTGGCGGACGATCGCAAGGCGGGCATCGAAGAGCAGACACAACAGGTGCTCGGCAAGATCGAGGCCCTGCTCGCCGAGGCCGGAACGACCAAGTCGAAGCTCCTCGCCGTCAACGTCTTCCTGTCGGCGATCGGCGATTTCGACGCCATGAACAGCGTCTACGACGGCTGGATCGATCCGGAACGCCCGCCGGCGCGCGCCTGCACCGAGGCGCGTCTCGCTGACCCCGATCTCAGGGTCGAGATGACGGCCGTCGCCGCCGTTTGACAGCCAGCAGCGGGGCGCGCCGGTCGTGCGCCCCGCATCCGGACCGGAGACAAAGATGCATACCGGCGTCGTACACGATATCGATTTCGCCGCCGATGGGCGGCAATCCGGATATCTCGCCATCCCCTATTCGATCGATCGATCGCCCTACTACCAGATCAGGAGTCCCTACCTGCGTCTGAAGAACGGCGAGGGTCCGAGCGTCCTGTTAATGGCCGGCAACCATGGCGACGAGTACGAGGGCGAACTGCAGTTGACGCGACTGATGCGCCGGCTCGATCTGTCGCAGATCCGCGGCACGATCACGGTGCTGCCACTGGCCAACCTGCCGGCGGTGATGGCCGCGCGCCGCTGTTCGCCATTCGATGGCGGCAATATGAACCGTGCCTTTCCCGGCGATCCCCAAGGCGCGCCGACCAGTCGCATGGCCCACTTCCTCGAAACCGTGCTGTTTCCCCGCCACGAGGTGATCTTCGACATCCACGCCGGTGGTACCTCCATGGCCCACCTGCCCTGCCTCCTCATCGAGCGGCAGGCCGATCCGGCACGCCATGCCCGCGCGCTCGACCTGCTCGGCGCCATGGGTCCCACCCATGCCTTCATTGCCGACAACGGCCCGGCAGCGCCGACGTCGATGGGTGCCGCAGCGCGGGCCGGGGCGATCGGGCTGTCCGGCGAATTCGGTGGCGGCGCCAGCGTGACACCTGAGAGCATGCGCTTCACCGCCCGGTGCATCGACCAGTTGCTCATCGCGCTCGGCATCGCTTCCGATCCGGTGCTCGGCACGCCTGCCACCTGCGAGCGGCCGAGGCTGCAGCTCTTGTCGCTCTGCCGCCACAGCCAGGGCGTCTATGCCACACGGCGCGGCTGGTTTGAGCCGGCGGTCGACGTCGGGGCGCGGGTCGCCGCCGGCGATGTCGCCGGCTGGTATCATGACCTCGAACGGCCCGAAGCGGCGGAAGAGACGCTGCGGTTCGCCGAGGCCGGCGTCGTCATCTCGCGCCGCCTGCACGCGGACAGTCAGGCGGGCGACTGCCTGATCCAGGTGGCGGAACCGATCGAGGGCTGAGAAAGGACGCGCGATCATGGCAGACCAGCAGACGGTCGTCCGTGGCGCCCGCATCATCGACGGCACCGGCGCGCCTTGGTTTCGCGGTGACCTGCTGATCGACGGCGGCCGCATTGCCGCCATCGGGCACACTCTCTCGGCCGGACCGGGCGCGGTCGTCGTCGACGCCGGCGAGCGTTATCTCGCGCCCGGCTTCATCGACGCGCACTGCCACGACGACCTGATCTTCCTGCGCGAGCCGGACCGGCCGGAAAAGGCGCATCAGGGCGTCACCTCAATCGTCGTCGGCAACTGCTCGTTCTCGCTCTATCCGGCGACCGACGGGTCGCGCGAGGAATTGCGGCAGCACTTTTCCGGCCTGCTCGGCGAGACGCGCGCGAGCGAGATCTTCGCCGATTTCGACGCCTACCGGCACCAACTGCATGGCGCGGGCATCGCCCTCAATCTCGTCTCGCTGGTCGGCCATGCCGCGTTGCGTCTCGCGGTGATGGGCTACGCCCGACGCGCGCCGATCCCGGCCGAGATCGAGGCGATGTGCGCGCTTCTGTCGGCACAGCTGTCGCAAGGCGCCGCCGGCCTGTCGCTCGGCCTGGTCTATCCGCCGAGCGCCTTTGCCGGCAGCGAAGAACTCATTGCGCTCGGCCGCACGGTCGCCGCCCACGGCAAGCTTGTAGCCGCTCACGTCCGCAGCTACGAGGCGGCGCTGATCCCGGCCATCGAGGAATTCTGCGACCTCCTCAGCAACGCCGGCGTCGCCGGCCTCTTGTCGCATCTGCAATCGGCCGGACGGCCGAACTGGGGCAAGGTGCCCGCCGCCATCGAGCGCCTCGAGCGCTACCGGGCCGATGGCGTCGATGTCAGCTTCGACATGTACCCCTATCCGGCCGGCTCCACTTGGCTCGCCCAGCTCATGCCGGCGGCGGCCTTCGACGGCGGCATCGCGGCGGCCAAGGCGCGCCTCGCCGACCCGAAAAGCCGCGCCGTCCTGCGCGACTGGATCGAGCACGGCGGCCCGGCCTTTCCGGGCGAGAGCAAGGTGGCGCTGATCGGCTGGGACAACGTTCGCCTGTCGGCCGTTGGCGTGGCGGAATTGAAACAGCTCGAGGGCCTCTCCATGCGCGCCGCGGCCGACCGGCTCGGCGTCGACGCCTTCGACCTGATGGCCCGCCTCATCGACGCCGACGACGGCCAGACCGGCATCATCCTGTTTCAGCTCGCCGAGGACGACCTGCGCGCCGCCTGCTGCCATCGCCTGCACATGGTCGGCTCGGACGGCCTGCCGCGTCCGGGAACCCGTCCGCATCCGCGCGCCTTCGGCACGTTTCCGCGCGTCGCCGGTCCGCTGCGGCGGGAAAACGGCTGGTTCTCCATCGAAGACGCGGTCAGGCGGATGACGTCGATCGCCGCCCAGCGCTTCGGCCTGTCCGATCGCGGCCTCGTGCGTCCGGGCATGGCCGCCGATCTCGTGCTGTTCGAGGATGCGGTGGCCGATCGGGCCAGCTTCGATGCGCCAACCGAATTGCCGACCGGCATTTCGCACGTCTGGGTCAATGGCGGGGCGGTGATCGCCGATGGCGAACCGACCGGACAACGGCCTGGCCGCGTGCTGTAGTCTCCGTTCCCCGCAAGCCGCTTGCGCCGCCCATTCAGAAGGCAAAATCCATGCAACTCTCCATGTGGTCCTATCCGTGGGACATCCAGGATCTCGGCCTCGAGCGCACCGTCGCCGATCTCCGGGGCAGGGCCGGTCTCAACACCGTCTCGCTTGCCACCTCCTACCACGCCGGCCGCTTCCTGCAGCCGCGCAGCCGGGAGCGCAAAGTCTACTTTCCCGAGGACGGCACGGTGTACTTCCGCACCACGCCGTCGCTCTGGGACGGCAAGGAGATCGTGCCGCTCGTCGCCCGCAACGTCGAGGACGGCGGCGACACGCTGGCCGACCTCGTCAGGGCGCGCGACGCCGGCGGCATGGCCGTCTCCTGCTGGACTGTGTGCCTGCACAACACCCGCCTTGGTATGCTGCATCCGAGCCACGTCACCCGCAACGCCTTCGGCAACCCCAACTACTACAACCTCTGTCCGTCGAGCCCGGCGGCGCGCGACTATGTGGTGACGCTGATCGCGGACGTAACCCGGCACTACAAGCCCGATAGGATCGAACTCGAAAGCCCCAACTTCATGGGGTTCGCGCACGAGTTCCACCACGAGAAGGACGGCGTCGGCCTCTCCGCCGCGGACGATTTCCTGATGTCGCTGTGCTTCTGCGACCACTGCAGGGCGCGGGCGAAGGCTGCCGGCGTCGACGCCGAGGCGGCGCGAGCGACGGTGCGCGGCTTCATCGCCGAGATGTGCGAGCGCGAGATACCGGTGCGACGCTTCCCCGATTTTCCCGCGGCCGGCATCGACACGTTCCGCGCCTACCCGGCACTTCACGACTATCTCGTCTGGCGCACGGAACCGGTGACCAGCCTCGTCGCCGCCATCCGTGCCGCCGCCGACCCGATGAGCCGCATCGTGCTCATCGACTTGAAGGACGGCTGGCTCGGTGGCGTCGATCTCGCGGCCGTTGGCCGGGTGTGCGACGGTGCCATCCTCTGCTGCTATGGCATGCCGCCGGATGAGGTGACGGCGCTGATCTCGGCCGGGCGCCAGACGCTCGGCCCGGGCAAGTACCTCGGCGCCGGCTATCGGGTGTTCTATCCCGAGGTGCCGAGCGCCGGTGATCTCGCCGCCCGCGCCGCCGCGGCCGTCGCCGCCGGTGCCGACGGCATCAACTTCTACAACTACGGTCTCATTCCCGCCAAGCGCCTCGACTGGGTGCGCCGGGCGGTGGATGCCCTGCCTGCCACCTGACCGGTTCCGCCGCAGACCTCCCGGCATCCCCCCGGTAACGCTGTGCAGCCGGCTACCCCATACTTGACTACATGAGTGGACAAGCTATCATCTAGGGGCGATCGCGCGCTTCAACGATACCAGGGGGAACACAATGACGATCAAGGCAGCGCTTCTCGCCGCCGGTTTGGCTCTGGGCCTCGCCAGCCCTTCGGCGGCGGCCGACAAGTTCAAGATCGGCTACGACATCTATTTCGGCGGCAATTCGTGGTCGGTGCAGCTCTACAAGGAATTCCAGGCCGAAGCCGAGCGGCAGTCCGCCAAGGTGGACGTCACCTACACCGAATCCGAGCTCAAGGCGGACAAGCAGGTCGCCAACATCGAGGACCTCATCACCAAGGGCGTCGATGCCATCATTCTGACGCCGATCTCGCCGACCGCCGTCATTCCGGTGTTGAAGAAGGCCGAAGCCAAGCACATCAAGGTCGTTCTGCTCGCCTCCAAGATCAAGTCGCAGGACTATGACGCGCTCGTCACCGTCGACGACGTCGATTTCGGCAAGGCCGGCGCCGAATGGCTGGCCAAGACGCTGTCCGGCAAGGGCAAGATCATCGCCTTGAACGGCATCGCCGGCATTTCGGCGAGCGACGACCGCTGGGCCGGCGCTGAGGAAGTCTTCAAGAAATACCCCGGCATCAAGGTGGTGAGTGCCATCGAAGCGTCCTGGGACTATGCCAAGGCCAAGGTCGCGGTCTCCAATCTTCTCGCCGCCAACCCCGAAATCGACGGCATCTGGTCGCAGGGCGGCGGCATGACGCTCGGCGCCATCGATGCCTTCCAGGCGGCGCAGCGGCCGTTGGTGCCGATGACTGCCGAGGACAACAACGGCTATCTGAAGCGCTGGGCCGCGCTGAAGGCCGCCGGCTTCAAGTCGATCGCCCCGTCGAAGCCGACGTGGCTCGGGTCCGAGGCGCTCATCATCACGCTGAAGCTGCTCAACAAGCAAAGCGTGCCGAAGGACACCATCCTGCCGGTGCCGATGATCACCGAGGACACGCTCGCCAAGTTCGTCCGCGCCGATCTGTCGGACTCGTTCTGGGCCAACACCCGTCTCAGCGACGATCAGGTGCGTGCCGCCTTCAAGGACTGAGGACGCCCGGATCGCCCGGTCGAATGACGGGAACGGCGTCCTGGACGGGCGCCGCCCTTCTCCGGAAATTCCGGTTGGTGACGGGCGCCGATGCGTGCCCGCGCACCCGAAAGGCTCATTGCGCTTGAAAAGGACATGGCTGTTGATGCCGGACCTGCTCGACACCGACACCTCGCCGCTGCTCGTCGTCGAAGGCATGTCCAAGGCCTTCGGCCGCAACAGCGTGCTCAGGGACGTGTCGTTCTCGCTGTTCGCCGGCGAGGTGCTGGCGCTCGTCGGCGAGAACGGGGCGGGCAAGTCGACGCTGATGAACATCCTGTCGGGCGGCCTCGGCCATGACCACGGTCGGATGAGCCTTGGCGGGGCCGACTATGCGCCGACGACGCCGACCGAGGCCACCGCCGCCGGTGTCGCCATCGTTCACCAGGAGACGACGATCCTGCCGGACCTGACCGTGGCCGAAAACATCTTCTTCGGCAGCGAACCGCGCAACGCGCTGGGGCTGATCCGTCAGCGCGAATTGCACGTCCGGACCGCCCGTCTCCTCGCCGATCTTGACTTCGCCATCGCCCCGCACCGGCTCGGTCGCGATCTCTCCGCCGCTGAACGGCAGATGGTCGAGATCGCCGGCGCCGTCAGCCGATCGCCGCGCCTGCTCATCCTCGACGAACCGACGGCATCGCTGTCCGCGGCGGCTGCGGCATCGGTGCTGCATCTGGTCGCGCGGCTGAAGGCGACCGGCATGGCCATCGTGTTCATCTCGCATCGTCTCGGCGAGGTGATCGGCAGCGCCGACCGGGTGGTGGTGCTGAAGGACGGAGAGATGACGCTTGAGGCGCTGCGCGGCGCCTTCACCCGCGACGACCTCGTCCAGGCGATGGTCGGGCGCACCCTCAGCAACATCTTCCCCGAGCGCCCCGCCGACGTCTCGACCGCGCCCCGGCGCTTCAGGCTGCAGGCGGCTGGCAATTCCAGGCTGCCGCCGATCGATCTGTGCGTGCATCGCGGCGAAGTGCTGGGCATCGCCGGGCTCGAAGGGCAAGGACAGAAGCCGCTGGCCGATGCGCTCTGCGGCTTGCGGCCGTTCACCTCCGGCCAGATCGAGATCGACGGCAAGCCGCTGCGCCTGCGCACGCCCGCAGCGGCGATTGCCGCCGGCATCGCCTCCATCCCCGACGACCGCCGCACCGAAGGCCTCGCCCTGACGCTCCCGATCCGGCTCAATCTCAGCCTGTTCGCGCTGCGGCGCGGTGCCCGCTTCGGCTTATTGTCGGTGGCCCGCGAGGCGGACTTCGCTGAAGCAGCCCGCCGCCGCTACGACATCAAGGCGGTCAGTCTCGAACAGCCGGTCGGCCAGTTGTCCGGCGGCAACCAGCAGAAGGTGGTGTTCGCCCGCTGGCTCGCCGACGAACCCCGGCTGCTGGTGCTCTACGAGCCGACCAAAGGCGTCGACGTCGAGACCAAGGGCGAGATCTACCGCCTGATCGGCGAACTCACGCAGCGCGGCGTCGCCGTTCTGCTGATTTCCGGCGATCTCCTCGAGCTGATCGGCCTCAGCGACCGCATCCTGACGCTGTACGAGGGTCGCATCTCCGGCGAGATCGCCCGCGACGCGTTCTCCGAAGAGGCGATCATGCACCTGGCCTCCGGCCCCGCACCGAGCGAGGCCGTCGATGCTTGAGGGGTCGATCCGCCGCAATCTCCTGATGACGCTGCCGGCCTTGGTGCTGGTCACCGCCATGGCCGCCATCACTGCCGGTGCTTCGCCGTCGTTCCTGGGCGAGACCAATCTCGCCAATCTCTCCAGCCGCCTCTTACCGGTCGCGCTCGCCACCCTCGGTCAGGCGATCGTGCTGTTCGCCGGTTGCATCGACCTGTCGGTCGGCTCCGTCATCAGTCTGGCGACGGCCTTGATGGCGACGCTGTCGGTGCCGCTCGGCTGGGCCGTGGTGCCGCTGACGCTCATTGCCGGCGCGCTCTGCGGCGCGGTCACGGCGGCCGGCATCGACCGCTTCCGCATCAACCCGCTGGTGATGAGCCTTGCCTCCGCCGCCATGGTCAAGGGCGTGACGCTGCTGATCCTGCCGTCGCCGGGCGGCGAAGTCGACTACGGCTTCTACGCGTTGCTGTTCGAGAGCGACCGCCTGGTCGCGCCGCCGCTCGCCATCACCCTCCTCGTCTACGCGCTCGCCACGATCCTGCTCGGCTGGAGCCGCATGGGCCGCATCGTCTATGGTTACGGCTCGGATCCGCGCGCTGCTTTCGCTCGCGGCGCCTCGCCCCGGCGCGTCGTCTACGGCGTTTACATCGTCTCAGGGATGCTCGCTGCCGCCGCAGGCATGGTGCTGTCCATCCGCATCCTCTCCGGCGACCCGCTGATCGGCGACGCCTACACCCTCGACACGGTGTCGGCGGCGATCCTCGGCGGCGTGGCGCTCACCGGCGGGCGCGGCAACGTCATCGGCGCGCTGTTCGCCGCCGCGGCGCTGGTGCTCATCAACAACACCTTCAACCTGTTGGAACTCGACACCAATCTGCAGTCCATCGCCAAGGGCCTCATCTTCATTCTCGCGCTGGTGTTTTTCATGCGCGGCAAGGCGGGGGAGGCGTGACCATGGCATTGCTGATCATCGACCGCCTGCGTCCGGTTTCGGCCACGGTCCGCGCCGCGGCGCTGCTCGCCCTGCTGGTGGCCGTGCTGCTGGTCGCCACCGGCGGCGGCTCGCTGCAGCTTATTCTCGACAACGCCCGCCAAGCGGCGCCGCTAGGCATCATCGCCCTCGGCCAGGCACTGATCCTGATGATGGGACGGCTCGACCTGTCGGTCGGAGCGGCCGCCGGCCTCGCCAACGTCGTGCTGGCCTCGGCCTTCGCCGGCAACCCCGCCAACCTCGCACCCGCCCTGGCGTTGACGCTCGGCCTCGGCCTGGCAGTTGGCCTGGCCAACGGCCTGCTGGTCGTGGCGCTGCGCATCCCCGCCTTCCTGGCGACGCTCGCCACGGCGATGGTCATTGCCGGCGGCATCCTCGTCACCACCGGCGGCAGCCCGCGCGGCTCGATCCCCGCCTCCTTCCGGGTGATCACCGAAGGTTGGATCGGCGGCGTGATGCCGTGGTCGGTGGTGATCTGGCTGATCGTCGGCGTCGCGCTCATGGTCTTCGTGCATTTCACCCTCGCCGGACGGCGGATGCTGATCGCCGGCGCCAATGCCCGTGCCGCGCGCCATAGCGGCATCGCCGCCGGCCCGCTGGTGGTCGCCTCCTTCGTCGTTTCGGCGCTGATGGCGACGCTTGGCGGCATCCTCTTGTCGGCGATCACCGGGATGGCGTCGATCGGCATCGCCGACAGCTATGCGGTCGATTCCATCGCCGCCGCGGTGATCGGCGGCGCGGTGTTTTCCGGCGGCGTCTTCCTGCCGGCGGGCGCTGCCTGCGGCGCGCTGATCATCTTTCTGCTGCAGAGCCTGCTCTACGTGCTGTCGCTGCCGCCGGCCGCCCGCTTCATCGTTCAGGGGGCGATCATCGTGTTCGCGCTTGCCCTCGCCAACTACAGAAAGGAAGGCTGAGCCATGTCCTTCGTCCGCACGCTGAGGGGCGATATTGCGCCCGCCGATCTGGGCGTCACCTACGCCCACGACCATCTCTACTGCGTTCCGCCGTTGTGGAAGGAAAAGCACATCGACGATTTCATGATCGATGACGTCGAAGCCTCGATCAAGGACGTCGAGCTGTTCAAGGCGGCGGGGGGCCGTTCGGTCTACGACGCCACGGCCATCGACTACGGCCGCGATCCCCGGGCGCTGAAAGCGATCTCGGACCGCACCGGCATTCACATCATCGCCACCGCCGGCTTCAACAAGGCGATCATGTGGCCGGGACAGATGGCCGGCACCAACGGCAGCTTCCAGGCCTGGGTCGACGCCCATTCGCGCGCCGAAATCCGCGATCACGTGGTGCGGGAGCTTACCGTCGGGCTCGACGGCACCGACCTCAAGGCCGGCGTCGCCAAGTTCGGCACCGGCTACAACACCATCTCGGACGGCGAGGACAAGGTGGTCCGCGCCGTGCTCGATGCCCACAAGGAAACCGGCTGTCCACTGCACTCGCACACCGAGATGGGCACGCTGATCCTCGAGCAGCTCGCCATCGTCCGCGCCGAAGGCGTCGATCCCAGCCGCTGGACCATCGCCCACGTCGACCGCAATCCCGATCCGTGGGTGCATCGCAAGGCGGCCGAGAGCGGCGCCTTCCTGTGCTTCGACGGCATCAGCCGCATCAAATATCATGCCGAGAGCGTGCTGATCGGCTGCATCATCAGCCTCGTCCGCCACGGCCACCAGGACCAGATCCTGATCGGCGGCGACATCGCCCGGCGCACCATGTACCGCAACTACGGCGAGGGCGGCCTCGGCCTCGGCTATATCCTGGCGAGCTGGGTGCCGCGCTTCGTCGAGGAGGCCGACGACGCCGGCTTCGACGGCAAGGCGCTGGTCGACAGCTTCCTCGTCGCCAATCCGCAACGCGCTTTCGCCTTCACCGCATGAGACCGGACATCTTGACCAGCGACAACACCGACATTTCCAGACTGACCGACCGCGAGATGGTGGCAGCCCTCGCCGCCCGGCCGGTGCTCATCTTGCCGCTCGGGGCGGTCGAAAGCCACGGCGACCACCTGCCGGCCGGCACCGACAACATCCTCGCCGTCCGCCTCGCCGAGGAATTGGCGCGACGGGTTGACGGCCGGACGCCGCTGTTGCGGCTGCCCGTGCTGCCATTCGGCCAGGTGTGGTCGCTCGCCGATGCGCCCGGCTCCTTCGGCGTCTCGGCCGAGACGGTGACGCGCTCGATCGTCGAGATCGCCCGCTCGGCCCAAGCCAAGGGGCTGTCGGTCGTCGCCGTCGTCAACGCCCACCTCGGCAATGCCCCGGCGATCCGCGATGCCCAGCGCATCGCTCGCGACTTCGGCGTCACCATCGCCAATTTCTTCTATCCCGGCTCGGACAAAGCGATTGCCGCCGTGCGCGAGCGGCCCGAAGCGCACCCGGCCTACATGCATGCCTGCGAGATCGAGACCTCCTATGTGCTGCATCTCGCCCCGGAGGTCGTCGACATGGCCCGGGCGGTGGCGAACTATCCGGTCTTCCCTGAGGATTTCGGCATCGTCGCCTATCGCTGGACGGAATTCTCTGACAGCCCGGTGCTCGGCGATGCCCGCGCCGCCACGGCGGAAAAGGGCCGGATCATCCTCGATACCGTCCTCGACAATATGGCCAAGCAGATTGCCGTCCTCTATTCTCGCCAGTTCGGCACGACAGGCGAACGGGAGACGGACGGGTGAATGTGGCAGCGGTCTCGGTCAAGGACCATCGGCCGATCTACATCCAGATCGCCGAAAAGCTGAGGGCGCGCATCCTCTCCGGCTATTACGAGGAGAAGATCGCCGGCGAACTGCCGCTGGCGCGCGAATGGCAGGTCAGCCGGCGCACCATCCAGCAGGCGCTCGACCTGTTGGTCGATGAGGGTCTGCTCGTCCGCCAGCATGGTCTCGGCACCTTCATCAACCGCAAGGGCGTCGCCAAGCGCTACCGTGCGATCACCTCGCTCACCGAGGGCATCGCCGGGCAGGGCCTCAAGCCGGAAGCCACCGTCCTCCGTAGCGGCGCCGATGCCGCCGATGCCGACGAGCGCGCCTTCTTCGGCCTCGAACCGGGCGCGCCGGTCTACCGCCACCGCCGTCTGCTGTCGGCGGACGGGCGGCCGCTGGCCATCGCCGAGGCGGCGCTCAATCTGGCGCTGCTGCCCGGCCTCGAACTGTCCCATCTCGACCGCTCGCTTTACGGCAAGCTGCGCGATGCCTATGGACGCACGATCGTCGAGGTGGAGGACCAGTATGTGCCGGCCGTCAGCGACGCGACGGTCGCCGGCCTGCTCAATCTGCCGGTCGGCAGCCCGGTGTTCCTGGCCGTCAGGCGGGCGCGCGATCAGGCCGGTCTGCCGATCGAACTGTCGCGCGTCACCATGCTGCCGGTGCCACTCGATATCTCCATCCGCCATGTCGGCTTCCTGCCCGAGGTCGAGGAGCCAACCTCCGAGGCGCGCGACTGGACCTATTCGGTCGGCTTCGGCAACTTCCGCCGTTGAGCCACGGCCTTTGCCTCAGGCGACGCCGGTGAGCGGCCCGAGTGCCGCTTCGCTGCCCGTCTTGAAGCGGGCGAACCCCTCGTCGTAGGCGGCGTTGGGCGCCGGATCATAGGCGCGGGCGAGCGCATAGGTGGCCTCGGCCGCCTCGGTGAGCGAGCCGAAATCGCCGGCCGCCACGGCGGCGCACAGCGCCACACCCTTGGCGCCGAACTGGGTGCCCTCGGGGATTTCGACGCAATAGCCGGTGACGTCGGCGATCATCTGGCTCCAGAACGGGCTGCGGCCGCCGCCGCCGGTCAGGCGGATGCGGCCGGCCGTGCCGCCGATCGCCTCGTAGCAGTCGCGGATGGTATAGGCGACGCCTTCGTAGACGGCGCGCACCAGCTGCGGCCGGCCATGCTGCGGAGCCAGGCCGACGAAGCCGGCACGGGCACGAGGTTCGATGCGCGGGGCGATGACGCCGCTTGCCGACAGGTACGGCACGAACACCGCGCCGCCTGCCCCCGGGGCGGCGCTGGCGGCGATCTCGCCGAGCGTCTCATAGGGATGGTCGCCGGCGGAGATATCCGGGCACAGCGCGGCCAGCGTCCAGTCGATGACCGTGGTGCCGGCGACATTGACCATGGTCTTCATCCAGCGCCGGCCCGGGACGATGAACAGCAGCCCGAGATCGCGCGGCTCGTAGACCGCGTGGTCGAACACGACGCCGTTGATGCAGGTGGTGCCGAGCACGGTCACGGCGTCGCCCGGGGTCAGCGCGCCGGCCCCGACGACGCAAGCCGAAGCGTCGCCGGTGCCGATGGCAACCGGCGTGCCGACCGCCAGCCCGGTCGCCTCGGCCGCGGCAGCGGTGACCCGGCCGGCCAGATCCTCGGAGCGCCGAACCGGCGGCAACAGACGCGCCAGATCCTCGATACCGAGGAGGCGCAACTGCTCGGGGTGAAAATCGCGCGTCACTGCCGATCCCGGCGCCATCGCTGCTTCGCTCTCGTCGGTGGCGATCTCGCCGGTCAGGCGGTAGCGGACGAAATCCTTGGCACAGAGGACGTGCCGGGCGCGGCCAAGCGCCTCCGGCTCGGAGCGCTTCAGCCAGGCAAGCACCGGCAGGATGCAGCCGAGCTGCATCACCGAGCCGGAATGGGCAAACACGCGGGAGAAAAGGTCGGGCCGTCCCTCGCGCAGGTCGTCGACGAGCGCTTGCGCCCGCGCATCGTTCCACAGGATCGGCGCCCGCTGCAGCATCCCGGCTGCGTCGATCAACCAGGCTCCAACCATCACGCCGGTGATGCCGACGCCGCGGATCGCTGCGGCAGAGACGGGGCCCTTAGCGATCAGTGCGCGGATGACGCGGGTCGCCGCCGTCCAGACGTCCTCGCCGTCGATCTCCGACCAGCCGAGCGGCGCCGACTTCAGCCGCAGACGCTCCGACGCCTCGCCCCGCTGGCGCCCCCTGTCGTCGAACAGCGCGGCCTTGATCACCGAGGTGCCGACATCGAGACCGAGATACATCAGATGCGCTCCAACATGACTACATATGTAGTCATGTTATGCCGTCCGCCGACCCTGTCCGCAAGTGCTTTCGGCACGCCGACTTATGTTGGACGGACATCGACCGTCGCCGGCCGACCCATCCGGAGATCCGTGCCTCCATCGAGTGCACACGCCCGCCCGGGCAAGCGACGCGGCTCCGTGCCGCCAAACTGTCTTGGCGAGAGCAACTGCGACCCGGAATTCCGGTGCGCGGCGATGACGTCGGCGAGCCGGACCTGCCGGCCGAAGGTGGCGGCGTTCGGCGCGGACGGTCATCATGTCGCGCACTGAGCGAGATGGTCGCACATGCGAGCCCTGGCGACGTCGGGATCGTGGGCGCGGAGCGCGGCGACGATGGCCCGATGGCCGCGGAGCATGAGCTGCAGGTTTTCCGCCGGGCGGGCCCGTTCTGACAACCTGGCGAAGGCTGGTGCGTATTGCATCTGCCACAGCCAACCGACGACGGCGGCCAGAACGGCGCTACCAGCCGCTTCGGCGATGCCGACATGGAACAAGCGGTCGAGTTCCGGGGCGCCCGGCGCACCGGGCCTCGCCATGGCTTCGGCCAGGGTGGACAGCGCGGCGATGGCGACATCGTCGGCTTCAACCGCCGCGATGGCCGCGACCTCGCTTTCGACCAGCATACGTGAAGGCAGAATATCGTAGCGACTGTGCCAGGCGTCGTCGAGAGTCCTCGCTTCGCCGGGGGTGTCGCGCACGAAGGTGCCGGCCCCGGCGTGCACCTCGATGAGCCCGGCGAGTTCGAGTACGATCATCGCCTCGCGCACCACTGGGCGACTGACACCCAACTGCTTCGACAGCTCGCGCTCGGGCGGCAGACGCTGGCACGGCTTGAATTCGCCGGTACGGATCAGCTCGGCGACCTGCTTGGCGACCTTGTGAAACAGACGCTGGGAGTCGACGGGCTGAAACGGCATCGCTCACATCTTTCCGTCCAAAGTATCGCCCACCATCGTCAACCTGGCCGGATCCGGCCATCCGGATGGTCACGGCCACTCGCGCCGCTGAGGCGCGCCTGCCGGCAGGCAGTGCCGCCTCCGGCGATCATGCGGACGCCGCCGAGGTCGGCGCTGGCGCAGTTCGACCCACAAGCAGCGTTGTCGGTGAAGGCAGGCATAACGGCGCCATCCCGCTCTGGCGACGGCGCCGGCAGGTCAGCGGCTGAACTGCCAGGGCCGGTCGGCCAGCGCCAGGGCCAGGACGATGATCAGGCCTTTGGCGATCAGCTGCATCTCGATCGGCACGTTCATCAGGGCGAGGCCGTTGTTCATGATCCCGATCAGGAACACGCCGGCGACGGTGCGCGGTACCGAGCCGGTCCCGCCCATCAGGCTGGTGCCGCCGATCACCACCGAAGCGATGACGTCGAGTTCGATCCCGGCGCCATAGGTCGACGCCGCGGTGTGGACCTGCGATGCCAGCACGATGCCGGCAACGCCGGCGCCGAACGAGCACAGCACGTAGGTGGCGGCCTTGACGACACGGACGCGGCGGCCACTGAGGTAGGCGGCCCGTTCGTTGTCGCCGACCGCCAGCACGGTCAGCCCGAATACCGTTCGGTACTGCAGGAATATCGCCACCGCGATCATCGCCGCGAACACGAACACCGAGAACGGCACGCCGGAGATCTGGCCGGAGCCGATGAACAGGAACGACTCGGGACCGCGGATCAGATGGAGGTCGGGACCGCCGGTCAACAGCGCGGTGCCGCGCACGATGCTCATGCCGGCCAGCGTCACCACCAGCGACGGCAGGCCGAGCACGGCCACGCACAGCCCCTGAAACAGGCCGATCGATATCGCCAGAGTGAGCGCGGCGAGTGCCGCCAAGCCGACGTTGCCGCCACTGGCCTCCAGCGTGTAGGCGGCGCAGACGCCGGCGAAGGCCATCACCGGGCCGACCGACAGATCGATACCGCCGGTCATGATCACGAAGGTCATGCCGACCGCCATGATGCCGATGATCGAGACCTGATGCACGATGCCGATCAGGTTCTCCGGAGACAGGAAGGCCGGCTCGATCAGCGCGAAGATGACACAGATCGCCACCAGGGTGACCGGCAGCAGGCGTCCGCTGAAAAAGGCCAGCACGGCATTGGCGCGCGGCGAGAAATGGGCTGTCGTCACGCTATTCGCCTCCGACATATGCAACGATTTCCTGCTGGGTGACCGCATCGGCATCCCAGATGCCGACCATGCGACCTGAGCGCATCACCATGATCCGGTCGGCGATGGTCATCACCTCTTCCATGTCGGAGGAGACGACGAGGATGGCGCGGCCTTCGGCCTTGAGCTTGCGCAGGATGGTGTAGATCTCGGCCTTGGCGCCGACATCGACGCCGACGGTCGGCTCGTCCAACAGCAGGATGTCCGGATGGATCTGCAGCCATTTGCCGATCAGCACCTTCTGCTGGTTGCCGCCGCTGAGCTTGGCGACTTCCTTGTGCGGCTCCGGCGGCAGGATGTTGAGATCGGCGATGGCGGCGCGCGACATGTCAGCGATGCGGCTGCGGCGCATCAAACCCCAATCGGTCACGTCGCCGAGCGCCGACATGATCAGATTCTGCTCGACCGACATCTTCAGCATCAGGCCGTCGCGGTGGCGATCCTCCGGCACGAAACCGACGCCGCGGCCGATGCCGTCGGCGGGATTGCGCGGCCGCACCTCGGTGCCGTCGATGACGATGGTGCCGCTGTCGAAGCGGTCGGCGCCGAAGATCGAGCGGACCAACTCGGTGCGTTTCGAGCCGATCAGGCCGGTGATACAGAAGATCTCGCCGGCATAAACCTCGAAGTCGATCCCCTCGAACAGACCTTTGCGTCCGAGATGGTTGACCGCGAGCTTGACCGTGCCGGTGCCGCGGGCCGAGCGCGACCGCCGTGCATGGGCGCCGGCGTCAGCGGCCAACCGCTCGCCGATGAACTTCTGCAACAACTGCTGGCGGGTGATGTCGGCGATATTCCAGTCGGCGACGACGCGGCCGTCCCGCAGCACGGTGACGGTGTCGCAGACCTCGAAGATCTCGTCGAGGATGTGCGAGATGTAGACGATGCCGACGCCGTTGCGCTTCAGGGTGCGGATGGTGCGGAACAGATTGGCGACCTCTTCGTGGGCGAGCCACGCGGTCGGCTCGTCCATCAGCAGGATCTTGGCATCGAGCGACAGCGCCTTGGCGATCTCCACCTCCTTCTGCTTGACGGTCGGAAGATCGGCGACGGTGGCGTCGAGATCGAGATCGATCTCGTAGCGGGCGATGAGCGCCTCGGCCTCTCTGCGCTGGCGGGGTCGATCGAGCAGCCCCAAGCCGCGGGTCGGCTGCCGGCCGAGGAAGATATTGTCGAGCACGCTCATCGCCGGGGCGAGGTTGGAGTGCTGGTAGATGCAGGCGACGCCGCGCGCCAGCATTTCGGCCGGTCGGCCGGTCTCGACGATCTCGCCGCCGATCTCGACTTCGCCGGTGGTCGGGCGGATGGCGCCGGTCAGGATCTTGATCAGGGTCGACTTGCCGGCGCCGTTGGCACCGACCAGCGAGCGGACCTCGCCCGCCCGGATCTCGACCGAGGCGTCGGCGAGGGCAACGAGCGTTCCGAAGGTCTTGCCCAACCCACGGGCACGGAGGAGGGGAGCACCGGTCATGGGTTGGCCGCCTGTTTCGCGAGGATCGCCCGGGCCCGGCGTTGCACGAGCAAGCGGTCGTACCAGACGGCGCCGAGCAGGATGAGGCCGGTCAGCACCGGCTGGGCATAGGTCGGGATGCCGACCAGGTTGAGGCCGATCAGCACGACCCCCAACAGGAACGCGCCGATCACCGGACCGAACACGTTGCCGATGCCGCCCTGCAGGCTGACGCCGCCGATGATCGCCGCGGCGATCGCCGACATTTCGATGCCGATGCCGAGGCTCTCGGTGGAGGTGGTCATGCGCGACACCAGCACCAGCGCGGCGAAGCCCGCACACAGGCCCGAGATCGAATAGGAGATGATCACCGCCCGATCGACGTTGATGCCGCACAGCCGGGCGGCCTCGACGTTGCCGCCGATGGTGTAGAGGTCGCGGCCGAATTTGGTGACGCCAAGCAGCAGCTGGACCACCGCGAACACGATGAGCAGCAGGAAGAAGGCATAGGGCACATGGCCGACGTAGTCGTCGAAGGCGACGATCAGCGGATCGGTGATCGGCCGCGTCGCGATTTCCGGCCAGATCTGACGGCCGGAGATGGCGTAGGTGAGGCCGCGATAGGCCGCCATGGTCGCCAGGGTGGCGATGAACGGCTGCAGCTTGAGCTTGGCGATTAGCACGCCGTTGACCGCCCCAGCCAGCGTCGCCAGCACCAGGGCCCCCGGCAGCACGATCCAACCGGGCAGACCGAGCACGATGTAGGCGTCAAACGCGGCCATGCCGGCCAGCGCCATGATCGAGCCGACGCTGAGGTCGATGCCGCCGAGCAGCAGCGGCAGCGATTGGCCGACCGCGAGAATGGCGGTGTGCGAAAAGCCGATCAGCACGTTCTCGAGATTGCCGGTGGTACGAAACGATCCGGAGAGCCAACAGAAGACGGCAATGGTCACCACGAAAACAATGATGAGTTCGCGGTTGGGAAGGCGTGCCGTTCGGATCATCCTATTTCCTTATCAGCATGGACGAAGCACGGTTGGGCGCGCCGAGCCGGCGGACAGGCGGGTGATCCTCCGCCCGTCCGCCGGTCGGAGCTCAATCACCAGCGCTGAGACGGCTGAATCGAGGCGACCGTCTCTTTGGTGGCGATGACGTAGGGCATCAGCAGATAGCCCTGCTCGGCGAAGGCTGTCGCCGGAACGCCGCCGGTCGCCAGCACCGTCGCCACCGCCGCCGCGAAGCGGCCCTGCTGGAAGACGTCGGTGAACTGGGTGCCGGCGAGTTCGCCGCGCTCGATCGACTCAAGCGCGTCCTTTTCGCCGTCGTTGCCGAAGATCACCACCTTGTCGATGATGCCCTTGGTCTTGGCGACGTCGACCGCGCCGAGCGCCATCGAGTCGTTGACGCCATAGACGCCACCGATGTCGGGATTGGCGGCGAGCAGCGTCGAGAACACGTCCTGGGCCTTCTTGCGATCCCAGTCGGCGACCTGATCGGCGATAACCTTGATGCCGGGATGGTGCCGCTTCAGGCCTTCCATGAAGCCGTTGGTGCGGGCGTCGCGCACGGTCTGGCCGGGAGGAGCATTGATGATGACGACCTTGCCCTGGCCGCCCATCTTGTCGCCCATCGCCTTGGCGATCTCGATGGCGCCCAGGTAGTGGCTCATCTCGATGTGGGCGGCGTGCGGCGCAGTCGCGTCAATGTTGAGGGTGATCACCGGAATGCCGGCGCGGGCCGCCTTCTTGACGGACGGGGCGAGCGCGACGCTGTCGGCCGGCTGCAGGAAGATCGCGGCGACCTTGTCGTTGATCACGGTGTCCATCAGGCTGATCTGCACGTCGGCCTTGTTCTGGCCGTCGAGCAGCTGATAGTCGATATTGCCCTGCACCTTGAAGACCTCGGCGAGACCTTCCGACCACGCGGTCGACACGGTGTGCGGCTGGTGCTGAATGAACACCATCTTGCGCCGCTTGGTGGACGGCGCAGCCATCGCCGGGCCGCTCGAAGCGGTCAGGGCGACGCCGCCGACCGCACCCGTGGCGGCGGCACCGGCGGCGAGCGCCATCAACGAGAATCCGCCGAGGATCTGGCGGCGCGTGCCGGTCGTGCCTTCGTGGGCGGGGATTTTCTTGGACATGTTGCCTCCTTGTGATCGTTCTGTGCGTCACATGACGAGTTGATGCATCGTCGCACGGGGCCCGTGCTCCCAAGGGGAGGGAGCGGCAGGATATAGCTCCGCCGGTCGCATCGACGCCCGCGGGGGCTCCGATCCGTTCAGTCTCGCGCCGGCGCGCGAGGTAGGCGATCTCGACCGCGGTCAGTGCGGCCGGGGGACGGTGCCACGCGTCGCGACCCGCACCCGGTAGAGCGACGTGGTCGCCGTGAGGAACAGGGTGTGGCCGTCGGCGCCACCGAAGCACAGGTTGGCGACGGTCTCCGGAACCAGGATGCGGCCGAGCCGCACGCCGTCCGGAGCGTAGCAGTGGACGCCGTCGCCAGCGCTGATCCACACGCGGTCATCCTCATCGACCCTGAGCCCGTCGGGCACGCCCGGGGCGATGTCGGCGAACACCCGCGACCGCGCCAGGCTGCCGTCGTCCTCGACGTCGAAGGCGCGGACGTGGTGCGGGGCGGTCGGATCGTGGCTGAAGCCGGAGTCGGCGACGTAGAGGGTGCGCTCGTCGCAGGAGAAGGCGAGGCCGTTGGGCTGGACAAAATCGGTGGCGACCGGCCGCACCTCGCGGTCGGTGCCGACGCGATAGACCCAGTGGCCGGGCTGCTCGGAAGCGGCGGGATAGCCCTCGAGCGGCGAGATGATGCCGTAGGTCGGGTCGGTGAACCAGATCGTGCCGTCCGAGCGGACGACGACGTCGTTGGGAGAGTTCAGCCGCCGACCCTGGTAGCGGTCAGCGATGACCACGCGACGGCCATCGGCCTCGGTCAGCACGACGTGGCGCGACCCGTGTTCGCAACTGATCAGTCGCCCCTCGCGGTCTCGGGTATTGCCGTTGGAGAAGTTCGAATCGGCGCGGAACACCTCGATGCCGCCAGCTTCCGACCAGCGCAGCATGACATGGTTGTAGATGTCGCTGAACAGTAGAAAACCGCCGTCGGCATCCGACCAGACCGGACCCTCGGCCCAGCCGCAACCGGTGTGGAGGCGCTCCAGCTCCGCCGTCGGCGACACGAGTGCCTCGAAACGCCGATCTTCCGGCACTGATATCGACCCAACCATGGTCCACCCTGGTGATCTGGCAGCAAATCGCTGCCGATCCGTCTTTCTGTTTCTTGACGTTAAAAAGCACCTCGGCGCTCTCTTTGTCAAAATGTTTTTTTGCAATTTTGGAGGGAAGGAAGCAGCGACGGCGGCAGGTTTCGTCGCTCCGCATGGCCCCGCCGGGACCGCGGTCAGCGCCGCTGCGACACCCGTGCGAGCCTGAGTTCGCCGCGCTCGATCGAGGCGAACAGGCTGAGGCGAGCTGTCTGGAGATGAGCCAGCACCACAGTACGGATCGCGTCGCGGTCACGGCTGCGCAGAGCGGCGATATAGGCGAGATGTTCCTGGATGGCGACGACGCGGTGTTGCTTTTCGTCGTCTTTGATCCACTGGTAATGGTAATGGAAAATCAAGCTTGAGAGCGCATGGAACCTTTCGACGAAGCGGTTCCGCGAGGCGGAATTCACCAGCATATGCAGATCGTTGTCGACCTCGGAGAACGCCGCGCGGGATCCGTCGATATCCGCCAGCAGCTCGATGTGACGCTGCTCCAACTTCGACAGGGCCTGCCATGCGGGGTCGTGCGGCGGCAGTTCGGCAAAGGCCAGCGCCGACCGGAGTTCGAACATTTCGCGCACGTCGGACAATTAGCGGGCGAAATCGAGATCGAATCCAAGAAACACCCAGCTGCTGTTCCGGCACCGCTTGAGCAGGCCGCATTGATTGAATTCGCTGAGATATTCCCGTAATGCGGACGGCGAGACCGAGAATTGGCGCGCCAATTCGAGATTGTTGATCTGCTGCCCTGGGCGGATCTCGCGGCGCAACACCATGTCCATGAACCGCCGTTCGATGGTGTTGCGGACCGACCGCGTCTCATCCTCGGGAAAGAATTCGCTGGGCTCGGGGCGGCGCACGGCGATCCGGCGGCGTCCGTCGGCACTGATGATTCCCTGGGCGAGCAACGACTTGAACAGCGCGTGGACGGTCGTTCGGCTGACCCCGAGCGACCGCGCCCAGCCGCTCTCGGCGCCGAGATCGCTGCCCGGTTCGATGCTGGCGAGCATCCCCAGACATTGATTGAAGGCCCGCTTGTAGATGTCGTTGAATTTCATGGTGAATGATCCGAGCTCCGGAAACGGGGACGTCGGTCGATAGCGAAGTTTCCATATATTGACTTTTATCATTAATAAGCAAGGGGCCGACGGTTCGCGCCTCACCCACTTCGAGAAGCTCCCTGCAGCAACAGCTTCGTCGCCGAAGCGCCGATCAGGCGCCGGTCGACCGCTGCCCGACTTGCTGTGCCAGAAAGGTGTTGCGACGCCGCAGCGAAGTGGCGGGTCACTCGCCGCGATAGCGCAGCACGTCGACGAAGAGCGCCAGCGCCGGCGACGAGTGGCGCCGGCTCGGGTAATAGAGATGATAGCCGGGAAAATAGGGGCACCAATCCTCCAACACCCGCATCAAGCTGCCTTCCACCACATGGGACAGCACCTGATCCTCGGGCAGGCAGGCGATGCCGAGCCCGTCGAGGGCCGAGCTGAGCCTGAGCGCGAGGCTGTTGAACACAAGCTGGCCTTCACCGCGAACGTTCACCTCTCGCCCGTCCCGCTCGAGCTCCCAGGGGAACAAACCGCCGTAGGTCGGCAGCCGCATATTGATGCAGTTGTGCGATGCCAGATCCTGCGGGGTACGTGGGATCGGCCGGACGGCGAAATAGCCCGGCGCGGCCACGACCGCCATGCGCATCTCAGGCCCGATCTTCACCGCGATCATGTCCTTGGCGATCTGCTCGCCCATTCGGACGCCGGCATCGTAGCCCTCGGACACGATATCGATCAGGCCGTAGTCGACGATGATCTCGACATTGATGTCCGGGTAGTCCGGCAGGAAGCGTTTCAGCGCCGGCTGCAGGATGGAGACGGCGGGATGTTCTCCGGCGGTGATGCGAACCGGGCCCGCCGGCTTGTCGCGCAGCTCGCTGAGCGAGGCGATCTCGGTCTCAATCTCCTCGAACCGCAGAGCGACGGTCCGCAGCAGCCGTTCGCCGGCTTCCGTCGGGGAGACGCTCCGCGTGGTGCGGGTGAGCAGGCGCAGGCCGAGCCGTTCTTCCAGTGCCTTGATCGTCTGGCTGAGAGCCGATTGCGACACGCCGATCTTGGCCGCCGCCCGGGTGAAGCTGCGCTCCTTGGCGACGATGGCGAA
Organism: Ancalomicrobiaceae bacterium; assembly: GCA_031291595.1. Classification (GTDB taxonomy): domain Bacteria; phylum Pseudomonadota; class Alphaproteobacteria; order Rhizobiales; family Ancalomicrobiaceae; genus CAIYYN01. Next base: position 30,742 of record JARLIU010000146.1, read on the forward strand.
GGCGGCCAGATCGTTGAAGTTCTCGTGCGCCATTCATTATCCCACCTTATCAGACCATGCCGATTATAGCGCCCAATCAAGATCGCACGCGCACGCTAGATTGCCGTCCGACACGAGAAAGGAACATGCGATGACGACTTGGCTGATCACCAGATGCTCGACCGGCTTGGGAAAGAGCTTAGCGCGAGCCGTTCTCGAGGCGGGCTTAAACGTGGTGGCCACGGCTCGCGACGCGGCGGCGGTGCAGGACATCGTTGCGGCTTCCCCCACAAGACCGCGCTCGCCGCGGCGCTGGACGTCACCGATAAGGACGCGGTCGAAGGTGCCGTCAAGCTGGCGCAAGACCGTTTCGGATCCATCGACGTGCTCGTCAACAATGCCGGCTACGGCTATCGCGCCGCGGTCGAGGAAGGCGATGACAGGGAAGTCGCAGCGCTGTTTGCCACTAATTTCTTCGGCACCGTCTCGATGATCAAGGCGGTGCTCCCGGGCATGCGGGCACGCCGCAGCGGCACGATCCTCAATGTCTCCTCGATCGCCGGCCGGTTGGCGGCGCCCGGTTCCGGCTACTACTCAGCCAGCAAATTCGCCATCGAAGGCCTGTCGGACGCGCTGCGCAAGGAGGTCGCGCCGCTCGGCATCCGGGTGACGGTCATCGAGCCAGGGGCATTCAGAACGGATTTCGCCGGCCGCTCGCTGCATCAGGCCAGCGCCGACATCGCTGATTATGCCTCGACCGCCGGACCGAGGCGGAAGGAGAACGACAAGACGCATGGCACGCAGGCTGGCGATCCGGAGCGAGCCGCGCGCGCCCTCGTCAAGCTCGTCGAAGGCTCCACCTTCCATGAGCGACCAAGCCATTGCCACGACTGTCCGGGTGAACAGGCCCGCCAAAGACGCCTTCGCCGCCATCAACAATCCGCGCGCCTGGTGGGGCGTCGAAATCGCCGGCGAAACAAGCCATCTCGGTGACGAATGGACCTACCGATACAAGGACTTCCACACCAGCAAGCAGCGCGTCAGCGAACTCGTGCCCAACAGGCGGGTCGTCTGGGACGTGGTCGAGGCCAATCTGACCTTCATCGCCGATGGCGGCGTGTGGACCGGCACCAGGATCGTGTTCGATCTGACGGAAACGGACGGCGCCACGGAGATCCGCTTCGCCCATGAGGGCCTCGGCCCCGACTGCGAGTGTTTCGACGCCTGCTCCGGCGCCTGGACGGGGCTCGTCAGCAGGAGCCTGAAAAGCCTGATCGAGACCGGCCACGCCTTTCCCGATCAGGTCGGCTGACGGCCGTCACTCGCGCATCTCGGCCGAAGTGGCAGCACGAAACACCCAGGAACGTGGCGGCACGGCAGGCTTGACGGCCCGCCGCGTCGCCCATTTCCCGTCCGGATACATGCATTGTCGGCGCAGCCGGTGACGTTCGGCCTTGGCTGAAGTCGGACCGGCGGCGGTGGACTGCAGCGGCGACTGCGAGACCAGACCAGATCCCATCGGCGGCGGCAAGCCGCCTTATCGGAGCGCGCCGTGTCGGATGCCATGCCTTCCGCTGAACCTGCCGAGCCGCATCCGCGTCTCGACCGGTCGAGCGCGTCGTTTGCCCGCCTGGCCGAACCCTACCGGCGCGAACTGAAGCTGCACTGCTACCGCATCCTCGGCTCGGTGCACGAGGCCGAGAACGCGGTGCAGGAAAGCTACCTGCGCGCCTGGCGGGGCTTTTCCGGCTTCGACGGCGGATCGATGCGGGCCTGGCTGTATCGCATCGCCACCAACACCAACCGTGAGGTTTCGCAGTTTGCTGGAGGAATCCCGCAAGGTCGGCTGAAGCTCGCCTTGCCGGCGAGTTTCGGGCGGATGTGGATGGCGCCGCTGATCGTCGAGTTCCTGCAGGCGCATCCGCGTATTACCCGTCGAGGCCGACTATTCGAACCGCTTCGTCGACCTTGTGGCCGAAGGGTTCGATGCGGCGGTCCGGTTCGGGAGCGTTCTCGCTGCGGATCCTATATCCTCAACGCTGTACAAACTTGACGCGACTCGCTTATTGCGCGAATCATACTCAATGAATCGCATTTGTTTTGTCTCTTCGTGTTCTAGAGCTAGCTGGCCAAAATAGATCCGGGCTCTTCGTCTGAGTTGGAGAATCGACGATGCAGTCGGCAAAAGACAAGTCGACTGAAGGAGGCGGCGATGCTAGCTCGTTCGAGCGTGCTGGATCGGCAAATGTTTCATTCGATGCCATGGTGCGCGAAGTAGAGGACTACATGGTGACGATTGAGACGCTAAAGGCTTCGAATGCGGCGCTGCAAGCACGGATATCCCGCTGCGAGGCGGTTCTCAATACCATTGCGCAAGGAGTTGGCTTGTTCGACCGCGAAGAACGGCTGATTCTGTGCAATAGGCGTTACGCTGAGATCTATCGCCTGAATGAGGAAGA
>JARLIU010000147.1 GCA_031291595.1 Ancalomicrobiaceae bacterium
GCCGCTCGCCCTGCCGCCGCCGGCTCGCGGCGACGACGTTGCCGCCGCCGCTTGAGCGTTTCGCGCCATCCCCTTGCCAGAACATGAAAAAGCCCCGGTCAGTCCGCTGCCGGGGCTTGTGTCGTCTGCCGATGGCGGGAACGGCCTAGTGGAGCGAATTTGACATTTGTGTCCCTGCGAGCTGCACGGACCAACTCAAATGTCAAATTCAAAGCTCCACTGGAATCAGTGAATTGCTAATGGTCCTGGGATTCCGACATTTGCGCATGAACGCGCGGCGGGTGGGATGCAAATGTCGGAATCGGACCACTAGGCCCGGTTGTAGATGTCCTCGTAGCGGACGATGTCGTCCTCGCCGAGGTAGGAACCCGATTGCACCTCGATCATCTCCAGCGGGATCTTGCCGGGGTTCTCCATGCGGTGTACGGCGCCGAGCGGCACATAGATCGACTGGTTCTCGGCAAGCACGGTCACGGTGTTGTCGACGGTGACGCGAGCCGTACCGGTGACCACGATCCAATGTTCGGCGCGGTGGAAATGGCTCTGCAACGACAGTTTCGAGCCCGGATTGACGGTGATCCGCTTCACCTGGTAGCGCCCGCCCAGATCGATGCGCTCGTATGCCCCCCACGGCCGGTAGACGCGCAGGTGATCGGTCACTTCGCTGCGCTTGTCGGCGGCGAGTTGGGCGACCAGCTTCTTCACGTCTTCCGAGCGCGTCCGATCCGCGACAAGCACCGCGTCGCGCGTCGCCACCACGACGAGGTCCTTCACCCCGACGAGCGCGGTCAGCACGTCGGGCGAATGCACGTAAGAGCTGGTCGTGTCGAAGAAGGCGGCATCGCCGCGCGCCGCATTGCCGCTGGCGTCCTTCTCCGCCAGATCCCAGATCGCCGACCAGGCGCCGATATCCGACCACTGGAAGTCGGACGGTACCACCGAGGCAAGCTGCGACTTCTCCATCACCGCATAGTCGACCGATTTGGACTCGGCCTCGGCGAACGCCGCCTCGTCGAGCCGGATGAAGTCGAGGTCGCGCTTGGCGGCGGTGACCGCCCGGCGGGCCGGGCCGGCGATGGCCGGGGCCAGCCTTTCCACCTCGTCGAGGAAGACCTGCGCGCCGAACAGAAAATTGCCGGAATTCCACAGATAGCCGTGGGCGACGTAGCTCTGCGCGGTGGCGTGGTCCGGCTTCTCGACGAAGGCGGCGATCGCCGCGACGCCATCGATGCCGGCGAGCGCTGCACCTGGGCGGATGTAGCCGTAGCCGGTCGCCGGCGCCGTCGGCATGATGCCGAAGGTGACGATCCGGCCGGCTTCGGCCGCCGCCAAACCGCGCCGTACGTGCTCGAGGAAGGACGCCGTGTCGGGAATGGCGTGGTCGGCGGCGAGCACCAGGAGGATGGCTTGACCGTCGCGCGAACGAGCGAATTCGGCCGCCGCGGTGATTGCCGCGCAGGAATCGCGCCGGAACGGCTCGAGGATCAGGTCTGCCGTCAGCCCGGCGGCACGCACCTGTTCGGCGACGAGGAAGCGATAGTCGGCGCCGGTGACGATGATCGGCTTGGCGAATTCCGCGCCGGCGACCCGCGCCAGCGTGTCCTGGAACAATGAGCACCCGCCGGCAAGGGCCAGAAACTGCTTCGGGTAGCTCTCGCGCGAGGCGGGCCACAGGCGGGAACCCGACCCGCCGCACAGGATGACTGGAATGATCGGTGTCATGGGTGTGAGCTCCTGAGGTCGATCGCTCGAGCGCAGCCGGACTGCGGTCTTGGCAATGGTTGCAAGCGGCGAGGAGCGGCCGTCGCGGCGGATCGGCCGGACTGGGCGCGTGCCTGAGGCAGGCGTTTCGCTGCGAGAGCGCGGATCAGTCGATCGGACGGCATCAACAGCATGAAGCAATTCGGAATTCGACGCCGCATCCGGCCGGGGCAGATCCACGACGCGCCAACGTCGGGCCGTGGCTGCAACGCCATCGAAACCCGTCCGTTTCGCGCCAGACCGACCCTATCTGGTGAGCGGTCCCTGGCGCAACGATAAATGGTCAGTTGAGGGAGGCGAGATAATCCTTGGTCACCTGGGCGAGCCGCTCGGCCAGCAGTTCGGCCAGCGGATTCGGCTCGTTCTGCTTGCTCTCCTGCGCGATGGCGCGAACCGCGAGCGCATGCTGGCGCACCAGTTCGCGCGGCAACTGATCGGTGCGAACGGCATCGAGCAGGTTGCACAGACTGGCAGCCACCAGTCCGGCGGCCGGGAAGCCGAGAGTCGCCGCCTGGCCCTTGATGTCGTGGGCGGAGCGGTACAGCGTCTCGCGCTGCTCCTCGCCGAAGCCGGCGGCCTCGCACGCCTTCCAGGCGCACATCAGCGTCTCGGTTTCATCCGTCATCCACACGTCGAAACTGGCGGTCAGCTCTTTCAGCGCCGATTCCGCCGCGACGATCGGATCGATGTCGCCAGGCTTCGGCCGGCGCTGCTTGGCTTTCTTACGCAGATCGACCTTGGGGGCGATGACTTCGGCATCCGCGCCGACTTCGAAATCGTCGAGATCGTCGCTATCCATCACTGCGGTATTCGCCTTGGCGACCATCGCCTCCTCCGTGCGGCGCGATGCCATCGCGCCAGCTCCACTATGCCCGAGGCTGGCTTAACTTTTCGTTGCCTGACATGGAGGGAACCGCAGCCGAATCAGTAGCGGAACTGCTCATCGAGGATCCGCTCTTCCCAATTGTGGTCGGGATCGAACATGATGCGGCTGTCCGAATGCGCATCCTGCCGGACGATCACCTCGATGACGTCGCGGATTTCGGTGTGATCGGCCGAGGCGCTGGTCGGCCGCTTCTCCGCTTCGAGCACGTCGAGGCGGATGACCGAACGGTCCGGCACCAGGGCGCCGCGCCAGCGGCGCGGCCGGAAGGGGCTGATCGGGGTCAGCGCCACCAGCGGCGCGCCCAGCGGGATGATCGGCCCATGCGCGGAAAGATTGTATGCAGTGGAGCCGGCCGGCGTCGCCACGATCATGCCGTCGCAGATCAGGTGCGGCATGCGGGTGATACCGTCGATGGAGATCTTCAGCTTGGCCGCCTGATAGGTCTGCCGCCACAGCGTCACTTCGTTGAAGGCGCGCGCCTGGTGTTCCGCGCCGTTACTGTCGATGACGCTCATGATCAGCGGGCGGATGCTCGACACTTCCGCCACCGCCAGCCGGTCGATCAGGCCTTCCAGCCGGAAGTCGTTCATCAGGAACCCGACGGTGCCGCGATGCATGCCGTAGATCGGCTTACCGGTGCCGAAGAACTGGTGCAGCGTCTGCAGCATGAAGCCGTCGCCGCCGAGCGCCACGATCACCTGCGCCTCGTCGGGTGCGCAGGCGCCATAGATGTGCACCAGCGTCTTGCGGGCGGCTTCCGCCTCCGCCGTCGCGGAGCAGACGAAGGCGATCTGGTCGATGTTCGGCCGAAATGTGGACATTGCGCTTGGCTTGTGCGGCTGGCGGGTTCGTGATTGCGGATGGCAGGCAACGCCCACGGCGCCGCGGCGGGCATCTCGTCAATTCAGCGCGGCATGTCCGGGCGCAATTGGAAAAAGCGCGTCAGACCATATGGTTATGTAAGGTCTCTGGTCACCCGCATCGCCTCCTTAGCACGATGAAGGTCACCATGAAAGGCGGACACGTGTTGGAGCGTAGTCAGGATCCGCCCGGCGCTGGCGGATCGGCCGGCTTCGGCGGCGGCGGAATGGCGGGAATTGCCTTGAGATAGGCGCCGATCGCCTGCCGGTCGTCCTTGGTCAGCTGCGACAAATTGGCCACCACCTCGCCCATCGCGCCGCCGACCGAATCGCCGTCCGGGGTGAGGCCCGAGTCGAGGTAATAGGCGATGTCGTCGGCCGACCAGGGTCCGAGCGCCCGCGCATGCGGCGTGATGTCGGGCACGCGACCCTTGCCCTCGAGCGCCGGCGCGCCGGCGAGCCAGCGCGCCAGATTGGGGCCGCCGAGCGGCCAGCGCGGCGTATGGCATTCGCCGCAATGGCCCGGGCCTTCGACGATGTAGCGGCCGCGGGCGATGGCGTCGGTCGCTGCCACCGGCAGCGCGGCAATCTGCGGAGGCGCGGAGAAGTGGTTGAAATAGAGCAGCTTCCAACCGAACAGGCCGAGCCGCAGGTTGAACGGGAAGGCGAGCGCGTGGGCGCCGACCCGGTTCGACACCGCCGGCAGCGTCTTCAGGTAGGCGGCGAGGTCGACCGCGTCGGCGAGCTTCAGCCGGGAATAGGACACGTAGGGGAAGGCGGGGTAGAACGGGCTGCCGTCGGGCGCCGTGCCGCGCGTCACCGCATTGACGATGTCGGCGATCTGCCAGCGGCCGATGCCGGTGTCGAAATCCGGCGAGATGTTGGGGACGCGGAAGGTGCCGAACGGCGTGGCGAGTTCCTGCCCACCGCCGAGCTTCAGCCGTTCGCCCTGCTTGGCGTCCTTGGCCGCATGGCAGGAGGCGCAGCCGGCCATCGCAAACACATAGGCGCCGTTCTTCACGTCCGGCTGCCCGCGCGCCGCGATCTCGGCCGGCCCATAGGAGCGCGGCACGAATGCGAACCAGAAGCCGGCCGCCGCGCCGAGGGCGAGAAGGCCGAGCCCCAGCAGGGCCAACAGCAGTGTCTTCAATCTCGCCATGGGCACGGACTTTCGAGGGGGCGCCAGCCGTCGTATGGGCTTCCGAACCCGATTGTGTCGCATTCGCCGTTCGACCTCCTTGCCGCCTGATGGGAGCGGAAGGAGGTCGGGCAGGCTCCAGTCTCGCCACCCGCACCAGCCACCGCCACCGAACGGGCGGTTCCTGTGCCCCCCTTGAACGGGGAGGGCGGCAGGAAGGTCGGGCGAAGGGCGGCGAGCCGGCGTCGCCGCCTTACGACTTCTTCTCGCGGTAGGTGTCGTGGCAGTTGCTGCAGGCCGGTCCGACGGCGGCGAGCGCCTTCTTGATGTCGTCGACACTCTGCGGGGCGGTCTTGGCCTGCTCGGCGGACACCGTCTGCAGCTTGGCGAGAGCCGCCTTGAAGCCGTCCGGATCCGACCAGATGGTGGCCTTGGCCTCGGTCTTGCCCTTGTCCGAGCCGGCGGGGAAATAGCTGGCGATATCGATGCCCTTGGCTTTCGTCGCCACCGTGCCCAGTGCCTGTTGGGCCGCCGCCGCATCGAATGGTGTCTCGCCCTTGACCATCTTGACCAGCGAACCGACCGCGCCGCCGATCGCCTTCATGGTCTCCTGCCTGAGCTTGATCGGATCGTCAGCGCTAAATGCCGTACTGGCAAAACCGGCAATGAGAAAGGCGGCAATCGCGGATGTCAGTTTCAATGCCATGATCGATATCCCTGTTGTGGCAGACTGGTCGACGCCGGCCGAACCAGCGGCCGCCGGCCCGGCATACCCCGGCGGTGCGCACGATGCGTGTAGAACTACGTAGAAGCCATTCAATCCGCTGTGAAGTCGCGTGAACGTCGCTTCTTCCTTGGCAGGAAGCCGCTGCATCCGCCGGGCAACCCGGGACGGGTCGGACGCCCGGGCTAAGCGCGATGCCGGATCGCCCTAATTCGACAGGCCGCGTCGCAAACCAACAAGACGACGCGCCGCCAAGCATGCGCTATGGTCCGAAGCGACCCCGCAGCCGGCTGTTGCGCCAGCCGCGCGTTTCGCCACGGGAGAGACGAGCCGTGCATTTTTCGTATCTGTCGCTCATTCGCCAGGCGTTTGCCGGCAATGCCGGTTGGCCGCGCCAGTGGCGCGATCCCGAGCCAAAGCCGGGCTACGACGTGGTGATCATCGGCGGCGGCGGCCATGGACTGGCGACGGCCTATTATCTCGCCGCCGAACACGGCATCCGCAACGTCGCGGTCATCGAACGTGGCTGGATCGGCGGCGGCAATTCGGGGCGCAACACCACCATCGTCCGCTCCAACTACCTGTGGGAAGAATCGGAGGCGCTGTACGATCATGCCCTCGACATCTGGCAGGACCTCAGCCAGGTGTTGAACTACAACGTGATGTACTCGGCCCGCGGCGTGCTGATGCTGGCCCACACGGTGCACGACGTGCAGACGTCCAAGCGGCACATTCACGCCAACCGGCTCTACGGCATCGACAACGAGTGGCTGAGCCCCGAGGAGTGCCGCGACTTCTGTCCGCCGCTCAACATTTCCAAGGACATCCGCTATCCGGTGATGGGCGGCGCGCTGCAGCGGAAGGGCGGCGTCGCCCGCCATGACGCGGTGGTGTGGGGCTATGCCCGCGCCGCCTCGGGTCTCGGCGTCGACATCATCCAGAACTGCGAGGTGACCGGCATCCGCCGCAGCGCCTCCGGGGCGGTCGAGGCGGTGGAGACGTCGCGCGGCGCGATCAAGGCGAACAAGGTTGGCATCGTCGCCGCCGGCCACTCGTCCGTCGTCGCCGCCATGGCCGGCGTGCGGCTGCCGCTCGAAAGCTATCCGTTGCAGGCGCTCGTCTCCGAACCGCTGAAGCCGATCATCCCGTGCGTGGTGATGTCGAACACCATCCACGCCTATATCTCGCAGTCGGACAAGGGCGACCTCGTCATCGGCGCCGGCACCGACCAATACGTCTCCTATTCGCAGACCGGCGGTCTCTACATCAACAACCACACGATCGAGGCGATCTGCGAGCTGTTTCCGACGCTGAGGCGCGTGCGCATGATGCGCGGCTGGGGGGGTATCGTCGATACCACGCCCGACCGTTCGCCGATCCTGGCCAGGACGCCGGTCCCGGGCCTTTACATCAACTGCGGTTGGGGGACCGGCGGCTTCAAGGCGACGCCCGGCTCCGGCCACGCCTTCGCCCATACGATCGCCCGCGACGAGCCGCATCCCGCCAACGCCGCCTTTACGCTCGAGCGGTTCAGAGACGGCAGGCTGATCGACGAAGCCGCCGCTGCCGCCGTGGCGCATTAGTGTGTTCCCGAAATGCTGCAAGCATTTCGGATAAGGACATGCGCACATACAAATAGAGTTCTTCGATCCGCGAGTTGACGAAAAATGCTGCTGATCCGATGTCCCTACTGCGGGGAACGCCCCGAGATCGAATTCCGCAACATGGGCGAGGCGCACATCCTGCGTCCGACGCCAGCGGCGAGCGATGACGAGATGGCGGACTTCCTCTATCGCCGCTCGAATACCAAGGGGCTGATCGCCGAGCGCTGGCGCCACATCCACGGCTGCGGGCGTTTCTTCAATGCGGTGAGACACACGGTCACCGACAAGTTCGTGGTGATCTACAAGTCTGGCGAACCGAAGCCGGATCTGGCGGTCCTCGCGGCGGCGTCGACTGGAGGTGCCCGGTCATGACGGCACCCTTCCGCACGCCGTCCGGCGGTCGCATCAAGCGGGCCGAGGCGCTGTCGTTCTCCTTCGACGCCAGGCCGCTCGAAGGCCATCCCGGCGATACGCTCGCCTCGGCGCTCATCGCCAACGGCATCCATCTCGTCGGACGGTCGTTCAAATACCACCGCCCGCGCGGCATCCTCACCGCCGGGTCGGAGGAGCCGAACGCGCTCGTCACCGTCGCCCGCGACGCCGCCCGCACCACGCCGAACTTGCGCGCCACCGAGGTCGAGCTCTACTCCGGCCTCTACGCCTCGAGCCAGAATCGCTGGCCGTCGCTCATCTTCGATGTCGGCGCCGTCAACGATCTGTTGGCGCCCGTCTTCGCCTCCGGCTTCTACTACAAGACCTTCATGTGGCCGAAGAGCTTCTGGAAGACGGTCTACGAGCCGCAGATCCGCGCCGCCGCCGGCTTCGGCGTGGCACCGGAAAAGCCCGATCCCGACCGCTACCAGCAGCGCTATGCCCATTGCGACGTGCTGGTCGTCGGCGCCGGCCCGGCCGGCCTCGCCGCGGCGCTCGCCGCGATGGAAGGCGGCGCCCGCGTCATCATCGCCGACGAGGGCGCCGAATTCGGCGGCTCGCTGTTGTCCGATACCTCGGCCAAGATCGACGGCAAGACCGGCTGGCACTGGGCCGCCGACATCATCATGAGCCTCGGCCTTTCCGACCGCGTCACCTGCCTGCCGCGTACCTGCGTCTTCGGCTATTACGCCGACAACATGATGGGCTTGTGCGAGCGGATCACCGATCATCTGGAGGCGCCGCCGGCCCACGCCCCGCGCGAGCGGCTGTGGCAGGTCAGGGCGAAACAGGTGGTGCTGGCGACTGGTGCGCTCGAGCGCCCGCTCGTCTTCCCCGACAACGACCGGCCCGGCATCATGCTGGCCGATGCCGCCCGGACCTACCTCAACCGCTACGGCGCCAAGGTCGGCAACAAGGTCGCCATCGCCACCGCCACCGACAGCGCCTATCTTGCCGCTCTCGACCTGAAGGGCGCCGGCGTCGACATTGCCGTGATTGCCGACATCCGGCCCGACGGCGGCGCCTTGACCGAGGTGGCGCGCGAGGCCGGCATCCGCGTCGAACTCGGCTCGTCGGTCTGCGGCACGGCGGGCCGGCTGCGGATCGCCGACATCGCCGTCGGCCGCATCGGCTCGGACGGCAAGGTGACGGGAGCGCCGGAAACCATCGCCTGCGACAGTCTGCTGATGTCGGGCGGCTGGACGCCGACCGTGCACCTCTATTCGCAATCGCGCGGCAAGCTGCGCTTCGATGCCCAGAGCGAGACCTTTCTGCCGGGTAGTCCCGCCCAGGCACAGGCCTCGGCCGGCGCGGCGAACGGCACCTTCGGGCTCGAAGCGGTGTTGAACGAGGGCTATGCGGCGGGCGAGGCGGCATCGGGGGCCGCCGGCCGCAAGACGTTTGGGACAAAGACGTTCGATGCGGAGGCGGCCGATCCGTCGCCGGCCGGCACGCTCGGCGCGCTGCCGCACCACCGCGATCCTGCCCGCGTGCGCGCCTTCGTCGACTTCCAGCATGACGTCACGGCCAAGGATCTGAAGCTGGCGCTGCGGGAAGGCTTCCGCTCGATCGAGCATATGAAGCGCTATACGACGACCGGCATGGCGACCGACCAGGGCAAGACCTCCAACCTCAATGCCCTGGCGATCGCGGCACAGGACCTCGGCAAGGACATTCCGTCGGTCGGGCTGACCACCTTCCGCATGCCCTACACGCCGGTCTCCTTCGGCATCCTCGCCGGGACGGCACGCGGCGACATGTTCGAGCCGGTGCGGAAGACCCCGGCGCATGCCTCTGCAGAGGCACTCGGCGCGGCGTTCGAGGATGTCGGCGCCTGGAAGCGGGCGTGGTATTTTCCCAAGGCCGGCGAGAGCCTGCATCAGGCGGTCGCCCGCGAGGTCCGGACCGTGCGCCAGACCGTCGGGCTGTTCGATGCGTCGACGCTCGGCAAGATCGAGGTCACCGGTCCGGATGCGGCGGAGTTCATGCACCGCCTCTA
>JARLIU010000017.1 GCA_031291595.1 Ancalomicrobiaceae bacterium
ATGGCGCCGATTTCTTTCGGCTGCCGCGCGCCGGCGTCTCAGGGGCTGTCGCCTTGCAGGCCGTGCAGGCAGCGGACGGCTGATCGGCGCGACGCCGGTATCGGTTGACGGCTTTCGTCATAGGTCGTTCGCACGGCGATTGCGCCTCGATCATGCGATCGATCGCCGTCGACGCTGGCTCATTGGCCGGGCGACGGGCGAGTTGCCGCAGGCTTGACGCTCGGCCGGGACTCGCTCGCCGGTTTCGCCTCGCCCGCCGGGGTGGGCTTGGCGTCGGCGGAAGGCTTCGGGTCGGCGTCGGGCGACAGGGCGGTCGCCGGCACGTCCTGCGACGTGGCTTTGCACTCGGTCAGCCAGACATCGTAGACGGCGTGCTCGACCGCGTGCAGGCCGGGGCTGTCGGCGAACATCCAGCCGGTGAAGATGCGGCGGATCTTATTGTCGAGCGTGATCTCGTCGACCTCGACGAAGGACGTGGTCAGCGGCGCGACCGTCTGCGGGCGGGCGTAGCAGACGCGTGGCGTCACTTGCAGCGCGCCGAACTGCACCGTTTCGTTGATGGCGACATCGAAGGAAATGATGCGGCCGGTGATCTTGTCGAGCCCGGCGAATGTGGCGATCGGCATCGACAGTTTGCTGTTGTCGTCGGACGGCGGCGGCGGGACGGCCGTCGACTTTTTCGGCGCGGGCGTCGTCGGAGCGGGGGCGAGTGGCGCCGCGGGGGCAAGCGGCGCCAGCGGCTGCGTCTGCACGGTGGTCGGCGGCTGGGTCTGGGCCGCTGCCGGCGCCGACAGGGCGACCATGGCGGCGGGCAAGCCGAGACCGATGGCAAACGCGAGCGGATTGAACGTCTTCATCGGCACCCTGACCTCCCGAACGCGGTCCACTTTCCGGAACATGTCCGCATCGACTGGGCGATCCCGTCCGATCGACACGCAAATGCGCCGGATTCACTGGCCTGAGCGGGTTGTTGCTGTCCAGATCGCTCCGATCCGAACGCGACACGCTCTAGCACGTGGCTACCTCGGGCGGAAGGCGACATTCGGGCAGCCCGGCGGCGGCGGCGGACAGCAGCGGATGCTTGCCGAAGCCGTAACCCTACCGGCGGATTCACGGCTTTCGTTCAGCCCGAATTAACGGCCGCCGGGCCATATCCGACGGGCGGCGCAAGCGTGCGCCGGTGATTCGAGACCGCCGGACCTGGCGGCCGGTCGCCGCGACCAGGAGCACATCCCGATCGGACGAAGCTGTCGGATCGGCAACGAAGCGCTCCGGATTGAGGCGTCGAAGCGTGACCTTTCGTTCGGACCGTCTGGCTCTGAACCGAACACGCCATTGGGAGACGTGACCATGCGTCGCGAGCAGCTCATTGCGTTTCGCCAGCTCGCCCAGTCGGGCGACGACGTGCCGTCGGCCATCGTCACGGCGATCGACGTGCGCGGCCGGGCGATCCGCGTGCTGCTCGGCAATGCGTTCGGCTCACCGTTCGATGAAGCGTTCGCCCAGCCGCAGCAGATCACCGTTTTGCCCGGAGCCATCGCCGGCACGCTGCACTGACCGTGCATAGATAGCCGCGCCGACAAGGCGGCTCAGCCCCCCAGCCATATCCGATCGACGATTGTCAGAGTTGCCGGCGCCACAGCCTCATTCCGGCTGCCACGGCACGTAGTCGGCGCTCGCCGCGGCGCGGGGGCCGGCCGCCAGAATCGAGCCCTTCGGCCGATAGGCGGCACCGGTGCCGGTCATGTTGGGCCGATGCGGCAGTTGCCAGGGCCGCGGCTCGTAGACTTCCTGCGACGGCGGCGTATCGGTGCGATGATGCATCCAGCCGTGCCAGCCGGGCGGAATGGTCGAGGCTTCCGCCACGCCGTTGTAGATCACCCAGCGCCGCTCGAAGCCGAGGACCGGATCGATGGCTCCGCCCTTGGTGCGATAGTAGACGTTGCCGAATTCGTCCTCGCCGACATGCTCGCCGTTCCGGGCGGTATGGAAGCGCGTGCCCATGGTCGCGCCATTCCACCAGGTGAACAACTCCAGGAGCAAGCGATTCATCGGCAAGGCCCTTGTCTCAGCGGCGGCGGACACTGCCGCCGCCGTTCCTGAAATTCCTTATGCCGCCTTGCCGCCTCCGTGTCCAGTCTTCGCCTTGACGTCGACCGGGGCGCGCTGGTCGCCACGGCGGCCGCCCAATCCCTTGGATTTCTTCGAAGACAGCTCGGCAACGACCTCGACCTTGGCTGCGCCGGGTTTGCCGGCGTCCGCCGCCGGTTTGTCGGGGCCGTCCTGCGGTTTCGCCGCACGGGCGGCGATCGGCGCGATCAGTTCGGTGTAGCCGGTGCGCGCCGAATGGTACTTGCGCCAGCGGGCACGCTGGGTCTCGAGCGTCTCGATCGTGCCTTTCAGCATCCACTCGTGCGCCTCGATGTCGAGGACGAAGGGGCGGCGATCGCTGACGATGGCTTCGATGCGCTTCAACAAGGTCGCCGGCGCAAACGGCTTGGCAAGCAGGCTATGGGCGGAGGCACGAATCGATGCCTCGACCAGCTTGCGAGTCGGGTGCGCGGTGATCAGCAGCGCCGGCACCAGCGCCAGGGCGCCCATGCGTTCGGCACGCATCGCCTGAATGAGCGAGATGCCGTCGACCGGCGCCATGTGCCAGTCGACGATCACCAGATGCGGTGGTTCGACGATCATCGACTGCATGGCGGCGGCGGCGCCGTCAAAGGTGCGGACCCGGCCGACGCGGAAGGAATGCAGCATCGAGCGCACGATCGTCTGCATCGTCTTGGCGTCGTCGATGACGACGATGTCGAGTTGACCGAACGCGCGCCCACAGGCTGCATGCGGCAGTTCACGCGGCATAGACTTCTTGCCTTCGCGTGCGGTCTCGGCGCGCGTCGGCCCAATATCCGCAGAGGCCATCGGCCCACTCCCCCGGTATTTCACGACGGGGAGGATCATGGCAGATGTCTGTCAAAGTCGAATTTCGTGCAGGCTTCGCCTTTGACACGAATTTGCCGAAATTTTTAACGATCGCGCCGACGCCAATGCCTTGCGTCGGCCGATGCGGATGCCTGACGGGGGAAGCGCGTTGCACGTCATCCCCGAAATCCACAAGCCTTCGCCTACATTTAGCTCCGGCTAAGGCAAAACCCCCTATCTCTTGACGCCCTTGCGGGACTCGGACTAGCGTTGAGGTGTTGTCCCGATTGGCGGCACAGCATTCGAATCGGATGGCCGGACGCATCGCGTTGCAGCCGGGACGAGACGAATAAATGTCGCTGCGGCGTCGGCAGTGGTGGTCAAGACATCATTGTCGGCACGCGCGTTGGCAGTGGGGACGCGTCGCCAGTCTCGGATGCGTCACGCCGGTACCTTCCGTCCCTCGAACGAGGGTCGGGAGCGGGGTGGTTTGTGCCGTCGTCAGGGCGTCCATTGCCCTGGACGCAACAGCGACCGGGCGCCAAGCGGCGCTTTTCAAGCTTCGGCTGCGTGAGCGTGGCGCGGCACCGTAGGGGTGCACGTGCGGGGTGAGTTGTGCGTTCCGTGCAGGCCAGGTACGTCGGCTAAGAAGCGGTGAATAAGGCGACTTAACACTATATTTAGTGTTTGCGAAGACGATACCTACCAGATATCCAATCGACAGGCGTTGGAATCACTCGACAGGCGTCAGCGGGGTGGTTCGGAGTTGAGTGCGGGCGAGCGCCCGGAAAGCCGACGGCAGGCGGACTATCCGCTTCCGTCGGGGGGATCCGGGGCCGGTTCGGTCGAACCGTCGGTCGGGGCTTGCGAGCCTCTCGAGCGGCGGGCCAGGCGAAGGTGAGGCACCGAGACCTCGCCACGTCGTGACCGGAGCCGGGACGATTCACCCGCGAGAGTCGGCACCGAACAATGATATGATCAGCGCGACCCGGTCGCGGCTCGATCCGATGAGAGGGTTTGACTATGCGCATTGAGCGTCGCTTCACGGAAGCGGGGAAGTCGCCGTACGAGACGATCGAATTCCGGTCGACGGTGAGCGAGATCCGCAATCCGGACGGATCGGTGGTGTTCAAGCTCGACGGGATCGAAGTTCCGGTGTCGTGGAGTCAGGTGGCGGCCGACATCCTGGCGCAGAAGTACTTCCGCAAGGCGGGCATCCCGGCGCGGCTGAAGCGGGTCGAGGAGGAGACGGTTCCCTCCTGGCTGTGGCGTTCGGCTGCCGACACCGCCGCGCTGGCGGACTTGGACGACAAGCAGCGCTTCGGCAGCGAACGGGATTCGCGCCAGGTGTTCGATCGGCTGGCCGGCACCTGGACCTACTGGGGCTGGAAGGGCGGCTATTTCGACCAGGAGGCCGACGCCCGCGCCTTCTTCGACGAATTGCGCTACATGCTGGCCAAGCAGCTGGTCGCCCCCAACAGTCCGCAATGGTTCAACACCGGCCTCTACTGGGCTTACGGCATCGACGGCCCGAGCCAGGGGCATTTCTACGTCGACTACCAGACCGGCGAACTGACCCGCTCGGCCACCGCCTACGAGCACCCGCAGCCGCACGCCTGCTTCATCCAGTCGGTCGCCGACGACCTCGTCAACGAGGGCGGCATCATGGATCTGTGGGTGCGCGAGGCGCGGCTGTTCAAATACGGCTCGGGCACCGGCTCGAATTTCTCCAAGCTCCGGGGCGAGGGCGAGAGACTGTCGGGCGGCGGCCGTTCGTCCGGTTTGATGAGCTTTTTAAAGATCGGCGATCGCGCTGCGGGCGCCATCAAGTCGGGCGGCACGACGCGCCGCGCCGCCAAGATGGTGGTGGTCGACGTCGACCATCCGGACATCGAAGCCTACGTCAATTGGAAGGTGAAGGAAGAGCAGAAGGTCGCCGCGCTCGTCACCGGCTCGAAGATTTCCTCCCGGCACCTGAACGCGGTGATGAAGGCCTGCCTCAACTGCTCGGGCAATGGCGACGACTGCTTCGATCCGTTGCGCA
>JARLIU010000148.1 GCA_031291595.1 Ancalomicrobiaceae bacterium
ATCGGCGACGATGGAGGCGCCGAACACCCGCGCCATCAGGATTTCGCGCAACAGACCGAGGCACTTGCTGAAGATCGCCCCGATCATCAGCAAAATCGCCAACCGTCTGCCGGAGCCGGCAGCGGGCGTCGTCGCCAATGTCGGCCCGCTGCCCGCAGGTTGGCTGCCGGTCGGCTCGGCGCAGATCGGGTCAGCCGCGTGGGTCATGGCACCTGTCCGGTCTTCGGCCGGTGCCGCGCCGGACGCGTCACGGCCGGGACGAGCACGACGAATGTCCAGAACAGGAAGCCGAGTTCGGCCGAAATGATGTTGGCAAGCGGCATCTGGACGATGGCGCCGCAAGCGAGCGCGCCGATGACGACGCTGGTCTCGCCGTTGCCGCCCTCGCTGCTCCAGGCGCCGGCAATGGCGTTGCCGATGGCGAGAAACAGGGCACCGATGCAGACGAGACCGACGATCAGTCCCATGCTCATCCAGCAGGTGATGAACATGCCGTCGATCGCCATCGACCCGGCGCTGCCGACGTCGACCGTGGCATAGCCCGAGCCGAAAAGCCCGGTATCGGGGCGCATCCATAGGGCGAAGAACTGGTCCAGCCGCTCGCGGGCGCTGCCATCGCCCGCCCCTGCTGCGAGGCTGGAAAAGCGGTCGAGCACAACCTCGCCGAACGGCGAAACCAGCGTTGCCGCGGTCATCGCGGCGATGGCGACGAAGGCGGCCGCGGCACGGGCCCGGGTCGAGCGGAACATCAGGCAGAAGACGAGCCCGACGGCGAGCGAGAGCCATGCGGTGCGATACATCGACAACAGCAGCGCCGCCGCGGCCGGCAGCAGCAGCACGGCCGTCCACCACGCCGGACGCAGAAACAGCACGAGAACGAGCCCTGCGGCGGTGAACGTGGCGAAGCTCGCCGGGCCGTTGAGGACGCTGAACGTCCTGACGCCGTAGGGGATCGGCTGGCCGGCCGACAGGATCGAAGCCGAGTTCATCCAGAACCGGTCCCATTCCGGCGGGTCGACATATTGGTAGATGCCGTAGAGCCCGATCACCGGCAGGATGACGACGAAGGCAGCGGCCGCGGCGCGCAACAGTCGCTCCGGCCGGGGCCCGCTCGCCATCAGCGCGACGGCGTAGACCAGCGGCGTCAGCGACTTCAGCGCATTGGAGGCGGCATTGGTCCAGTCACCCTGGAACATGGTCAGGGTGACGGCGTAGACGACGCAGCCGGCGACGGTCGCCACCGGCCAGACCTGGCGGCTGCGCAGCTTTTCCGGCACGAGGTCGGGAATGACGAGAAGCCCCGGCAGCCCCATGAACACCAGGGGACCGACCAGCGTCAAACCGCTGGCATCGAATCCGGCGCGCAGATCGATCAGCCGCCGGACCAACGGCGCGAACGCGAACAGGACGAGAAGCGCCTGCAGATGGGCTTCCGCTCCCTGTCGCCAGACATGGTAGCCGAGCGCCGCGCAGCCGAGGATGAACAGCGGACGTGCGGGAGAGCCGACCGTCAGGCCGACCGCCGCCGTCACCGTCAGAAAAGCGATGGCGAGCGCCCAACCCGGCACGTCGGGCCAGAGAGGCACCGGTTGCGCCGGCCGCATGCGACTGCCGGGCAGCGGCGCGGTCATGGCTTGGCTCCCGCGGCGTGGGCATGGATGAGTGCGGAAATGCCGTTCTGCATCCGGGCGAGCGAATAGACCGTGCGGGCGCGCTCGGTCGCGGCGGCGACTTGCCGACGAACGGCGTCCGGCGCGGCAACGGCGGTCCGCATGGCGGCGGCAAAACCGTCCACCGATCCGGGCTCGACCAACTGGCCGCAGCGTCCGTCCGCGAGGATCTCGCTGCAGGCGCCCGTCGAACTGGCGACGACCGCGACGCCGACCAGCATGGCTTCGACCAGCGTCAGTCCGAACGGCTCGGGCGCCACCGATGGATGCACCACTGCGTCCATCGCCTGCATCAGGGCCGGCACGTCCTCGCGCCGGCCGAGAAAACGCACGCGGTGTTCGATTGCCACCTCTCTGGCCAGCGCCTTGAGCCGCATCTCGAAGTCGTCTTCCGCGAACATCGCGCTGCCGACGACGATGCCGGTGACGTCAGGGCAGCGCGCGAGTGCCCGCAGAAACACATCCTGCCCCTTCCAGGCGGCCAGTCGGCTGAACACGCCGACAAGCGGTCCCGCCGGCAGTCCGAGCCTTTGCCGCAGCTCGGCCTTGCCGGCGGGATCGATGGCGAGGTCGCGGCCATTGGCGATGGTTGCGACGTGCCCCGGCCTGCCGCCGGCGGCCCGAAACGCCGCCGCGGCGGCTTCCGAGGGCACGATGACGCGGCTGGCCAGCCGGTTGGCGAGGGTGATCTGCATCCGGCGCTGCGTCGCGCCGAAATGCTGCCGGTCGAGACTATCGTGCAGATGCCAGATCAGCGGCCGGCGTGCCATCAGGCAGGCAAGGGCGGACAGCGTGAAGGCTTTCTGGGAGTTGGCGTAGACGAGGTCGCAGTCCCGGGCGCGGCGGGCCAGCGCGCCAACCAGCCCGGAGATGGTGGCGAGCGTGCTCGGCAAGGCGAGCAAGAGCGGCTTGTCCTTGCGGATGACGCTGAGATCGTTGCCGCCTGTGGGGATGGTCACGTCGAGACCGAGGTCGCTCAGCGCCGTCGACAACGGCCCGGCCCGAAAGACGAAAGCGGCGGCGTCCCGCCAAGCCTTCGCCAGATCGACGAGGACCTGTTCGGCCCCGGAAATGCCGTCCATATGGCTGACGAACAGCACCCGCGGCCGGCTCATGACACGTCCGCTAGGGTGTGCCTCAGCGGCGCGCGCTGGCGCGTGGCCCGCGCCGGCCGGTACTCGAATTGCCGCTGCCGGTCGATCTCGACCATGGTGGTGACGACGCCGAGCGGCTTGATGCCGGCCTGCTCCAACTCGTCGGCGGCTGCCGCCAGGTCGGCCGTCTCGCAGACGCCCCAGCGTGCGCACAGGATGATCTGGTCGGCCTGGCGGGCGAGCAGCAGCGCGCCGTTGGAGGCCTGCATGGGCGGCGTGTCGATCAGCACGACGTCGAACTGATTGGCCCAGCGCATGATCTCCACCATGCGCGGCCCGAGGAAGGCGGCAGTGGCGTCGGGTGAAGCCTGTCCGGCCGGCAGGATGTGCAATTGGCGACGGCCGGAGACCAGCACGATCGGTCGGATGGGGACGGATGTCTGCAGAATGTCGGCGAGCCCCGGTCCATCCGGCAGACCCATGTCGCCGACCAGCGAGGGATGGCGCAAATCGGCCTCGATGATCGCCACGCTGCGGCCGGCTTCGGCCAGGGTCATGGCCAAGGCCAGCGTCGTCAGCGTTCGCCCCTCGCCGGCGCTGGGCGACATCAGCGCGACCTTCACGGCGCGCTGCGGCGAAGCGTTCATCAGCAGCGTTCCGGCCAGTTCGGCCAGCGCTGCCCGAAATTCGGCGTCGGCGCGACACGCTTCGATCGCCTTGGCCAGCCCAACCGGTCGCTGTCGGATCACGCCGCGTAGCCAGCGGCCGAGCGTCGGTCCCCCCGGCCGAGGCAGTTCGCCGATGACCGGCAATCCGGTCTGGGCGGCGATCGCTTCGGCGGTGCGGACCTTGCCGTCCAGCCGGTCGGCGATGACGGAGCCCATGCCGGCGAGCATCAGGGCGAGCACCAGACCGCCGGCGATGAACGGCGTGCGCTTGGGAAAGTAGGGGACTTCCGGCAAATCCGCCCGGCTCACCTGACGGATACTGTCGGCCAACGGCGGCTTGCGCGTGACGATCTGGGCAAGCTGACGGGAGAGTTCGGCGTATTTCGCCTTCTTGGCGTCGACGGCGCGCACCAGTCCGCCGATCGACGTTTCCTGATCGACGGCCGATTGTGCCTCCGTTTCCGAGGATGCCAGCTTGGTCCTGAGCGAGGCGACCAGCGCGTCGGCCGAATTGTAGGCGGCCCGGGTCGAGGCGACGATGCCGTTCAGTTCGAGGCGGACACGCTCTTGCAGTGCCTGACGCATCTGGGTGAATTCCGCCATCGCCGGGTGGCGGGGGCCGAAGGTCGACGACAGGCGCGCGATCTGCAGATCGAGCACGGTCAGGCGCTGCTTGAGGTCGCCGATCGTGCGGCTTTCCGCCACCGTGGGATCGTCGAGCAGATCAAGCTGGCCCGCCTTTTCAATTTCCTGCAGCCGGGCATAGGCACTGGACTTGGCGGCCTCGGCCTGAACGAGCGACTGATTGAGGGCTGAAAGCTGTTCGGTCCCGATCGGCGCAATCGTGCCGCGAATGAGGTGGTTCTCGCTGCGGAAGGCCTGGATCTTGTCTTCGTCGTCGTGCAGTTCGCGTTCCAGTCGGCTCAAGTCATCGCGCATGGCGGTGGCCGACGTGTCGCGCGACTGCGTCCACAATCGGCTGCGGTCCGCCAGATAGGCGTCGACCAGACCGTTGGCCAGCGTCTGCGCCACCGCGGGAACGGCGGACTCGACGGCGACGTTGATCACGCGAGACCGGCCGACGGCGCCGACCGACAGCTGCCGCTGCAATTGGTCGATGACGCGGGAGGGCTGTTCGGCCCGCGCCTCGCACTGCGCCTCGCTTGCGCCGAGGAGTTTCGACAGGAAACCGCCGCTGGTCTGACGGCATTCCTGCAGCACCGCCGCGCGA
Organism: Ancalomicrobiaceae bacterium; assembly: GCA_031291595.1. Classification (GTDB taxonomy): domain Bacteria; phylum Pseudomonadota; class Alphaproteobacteria; order Rhizobiales; family Ancalomicrobiaceae; genus CAIYYN01. The sequence continues at coordinate 4,664 of JARLIU010000148.1, forward strand.
ATGTCGGGGACATCGGCCACCACGCGCAGGATGCGGGGCGACTTCAGCAGCAGGATCTGGCTTTCGAGATCGGCCGGGTCGCCGATCTTGTCGGCGCCGGCGGGCTGGCTGGCATCGATGGTGGCGACGGGTTCGGCGACGATGATCGAACTCGTCGCCATGTAGCGGGCCGGCAAGGCCCATAGCGCAATGATCGCAACACCCATGACGGCGCTGAACAGGGTCAGGAACGTATACCGGCGGCGGCCCAGGATCGACACAATGTCATGGCGCGCCCTGAATCGCGGTCGCAATGACGCATTCATGTCGACGGCCGACAGGTTCATTCAGTCTGTTCCAGTGCACAATTGCACGGTATCTTCGAGGTCCGGTCTCGGCAGCCCCAAAGCCGCGCGGTTGCCTGGCATATGTGACTCAACAAAAGTCACAAATTTCTTACGAAACACTTCAGCGGAAAACGTCTCGGCCTGCTTTCGGCAGGCCATTCGCGAGAAACGGCTCTCGCTCGCGATGAAGCGGCGCACGCCGTCGATCAGGCTGTCTTCGGTCTGCTCGGCGAAGAACAGGCCGGTACGGTCCGGATCGACGGCGCGGACCGTTTCGAGCACGCCGCCGCGGCCGTAGGCGATGACCGGCGTGCCTTCGCTGAGCGCTTCGACCGGGATGATGCCGAAGTCTTCCTCGGAGGCGAAGACGAAGGCGCGGGCCGATGCCATCAGGCTGCGCAGGTCCTCATTGCTCAGCCAACCGGCAAACGTCACGTTGGGGCCGGCCATGCGCTTCAGCCGTGCCGCCTCTGGACCGCTGCCGGCGACGATCAGCTTCAAGTCGGGCATTTGGGCGAAGGCCCGCACGATCAGATCGATATTTTTATATGGAACCAGCCGGCTGGCGGCGAGAAAATGCTCGCCACGCTGGCGCAGCGGCGGCGATTGCGTCAGCGATACCGGCGGATGAATGACCGTGGCCTTGCGGCCGTAGCATTTGCGGATCCGCCGGGCGACGAACTGCGAGTTCGATGCGATGGCGTCGGGGCCATGCGCGGTGCGCACGTCCCAGATGCGCATGTGGTGCAGGATCCAGCGGGCGACGAGACTGGATAGACCTCTGCTCTTTCCGGACTGGCGCAGATAGGAATGCTGCAGGTCCCAGGCGTAGCGCATGGGAGAATGAATGTAGGCGATGTGGATCTGGTCCGGCCCGGTGATCACGCCGTGCGCTACGGCATAGCTGGACGAGATCACCAGGTCGTAGCTCGTCAGGTCAAATTGCTCGATCGCCAGCGGCATGAGCGGCAAGTAAAGGCGGTGATGCGATTTGATCAACGGCATGTTCTGCAGAAAGCTCGTCTGCACTTTCTTCAGCCCGATCTCGTTTCGAGCGCTCTCATCGAGAATGTCGAACAGCGCGAAGACATCGGCTTCCGGATAGCACTTGAGAATTTCGGAAAGAACCCTTTCGGCGCCGCCGAGCACGTAGAGCCAATCGTGAACTATTGCTACTTTCATCTCTGGCCCCGGAGCGAAACCAACTCCAAACTCCTAATCGTTTGCGCGATGATTTAATCTAGCATAATTTGAATTCGATTGGCTATTTCGTGTTGTTTTCTTTATTTGTTATGGCAAACAATTATGCTTAACGATCGCAGTTCGAGGCGTTTCTTGGGCGTAACGCTGGATTTGTATCCTCTATGCGTGTGCTCTGCCTCGTGCGGCAGTGCGGCAGTGCGGCAGTGCGGCAGTGCGGCTCCGCTCCCGGCCGTGCCTCTGACCGGCGGCCCCTCGGGGCGCAATAGTCGAATCGGCGTGCTCAGCCTGCCGGCCCGGCGCGATAGGCTTCGCGACCGCACACCCAGGTGCGCAGCACGGCCGGGGCGGCGCCCTCCGGCCAGTCGACGAGCAGGAGGTCGGCGCGCTGCCCGACGGCGATGGAACCGCGGTCGTCGAGGCGGCAGGCGCGCGCCGGGTTGCGCGAGACGAGCGCCCAAAGCTGGCTGAGCGGCGCCACGGCGTCGGCCTTCAGCCGCGCCACGGCGAGCAGCATGGCGGGATAGAAGTAGTCGGAGGCCAGCACGTCGCAGAGCCCGTCGCGGATCATGTCGGCGGCGGCGAGCGAACCGATGTGGCTGCCGCCGCGCGCTGCATTGGGGGCGCCGAAGACGATGATGTCGCCGGCCTCGTGCGCCGCGCGGGCAACCGTGCGGTTCATCGGAAATTCCGACAGCCGGGCGCCGAGGCCGCGGTAGTAGGCGCGGGTCTCGATGCGGCTGTCGTCGTGCGACAGCATCGGCACGCCGACGGCGCGTCCCTCCGTCGCCACCTTGGCGATCGTCGCCGGGACCTCGGGCCGGCGGTCCCAGATGCCGCGGATCAGCTGGACGAAATCCGCCGCCGACATGTGCGAGCGCTTGGCGCGCGTCTCCATCTTGGCGGCGAAAGCCGAACTGTCGACGTCGACGATGGGATAGTCCGGGGCGTGATCGAACGGCCGCTGCTGCAGCGGCACCGACGGATCGAGCATTGCCATCGAGGTGTGGTCGTTGAAGGCGATGGCGGGCGCCAGCGGCCCGGCGAGCGTGTCGCGGATGAGATCGACCGCCTCGAAGCAGAAGGTCTCCCAGCGCAGCTGCACGCGGTTTTCGACGGTCAGCCGCGGCTGCAGCGCCTGCAGCGCGTCGATGATCGCCCGGCCGGTCGCCACCGAGCGCAGGCCCGGCTCCCAGCCGAGCGTCAGCGCGTGATAGGCGGTGGAGACGCCGTTGGCGGCGAGCTGGCGGTCGGTCTCGAGCAGCGCCGGCTCCACTGGTACAGTCACCCCGGGGCGCGGCATCAATTGGCGCTCGAAGGCGTCGCCGTGGATATCGACGAGACCGGGGGCCAGCAGCAGACCGGATCCGTCGACCAGCTCGGCACCGTCGCGCGGCCCGTCGATGGCGGTGATGCGGCCGTCTTCGAAACGGACGGCAGCCGTCTCGACGCGGTCGTCGAACACCACCCTGGCAGCTTCGACCTGAATTGCGGTGGTCTCGGACATCAATTCCCCCTCCGGCCCTCGGGCCGGCGACTCGGCCTTGCTGCAGGCGGGGATCGATGCACCAGGAACATGACGGTTCAATGTATTCCTGCGCCTGCCCATCAGCCCGGGGCGACTCCGTCGTCGCCGGCCCGACGCCCGCCACCGTCAGCGATTTCGGCGTCGTCATCGACCTTTGGCGACGGCCTCGAAGGCGATGGCGACGGCCACGGCGCCGGGATCGGGCACGCCGGCGAGATCGGCCGAAGCGAGATAGCTCGACCGCCCGGCGCGCGATTTGGTCATCGTGGCGGTCGCCTCGGCGCCGGCCCGCGCCGCCGCGGCTGCACCGGCAAAGCCGTCCTCGTGCATAGCTCTGACGGCCGGGCGGAAAGCATCGAGCATGGTGCGGTCGCCCTCGCGCGCGCCGCCATAATGCTCCACGCGATCAAGCCCGCCGGCGAAGGCCGCCGCCAGGCTCGCGCCTTCGCTCAAGCGATGGCCGACGGCGGCGGCGAAGATCGACATCAACACGCCGCTCGATCCGCCCATGACCAGCGCCAGACGGTCCGCAAGCGCCCGGGCGAGCGATGCCGGATCGGCCAGTGGCAGCGTGTCGAGCGTGCTCAGCACCATGCGCGCCGCCGTCGCCATGGTGGTGCCGGTATCGCCGTCGCCGATGCGGCTGTCGAGGCGGTTGAGCTCGGTTTCCGCCGCGACGATCGCCTCGGCCACCGCCGTGATCGCCGCGCGCACGGCGGGGTCGTCGGAGGGCGGGAAAGCCGCGGCGCCGATCGGTCCGGCCGAGATCGTGGTTACGTCGCCCGGCTGCCGCGCCGCCGGCCAGGCAGGCGCGTCGGTCGGCGCCAGCAGCGCGGTGCGGGTGTCGTGGTCGAGCGGGATCACGGAAATCGAGAAGCCGCGCATGTCGAGCGACGTCATCAGTGGCGCCGGGCCGATGAGGAGTTCGGTCTGCTTGCCGATTCCGCAGTCGAGCACATCGTTGGTCAGCACCGACATTTCCAGGTTGGGCACGCCGCCCAGGTTGTTCAAGAGCATGGCGAGCGGCGCATGTGCCGCCTCGAGCGGGCGGAAGCGCGCCGACATGATGCGGGCGATCTCGGCCGCCGCCGGCAGCTCGATGCGCTCGATACCGGGCTCGCCGTGGATGCCGAGGCCGAGTTCGGCCTGGCCCTCCGGCAGGCGATCATGCATCTCGCGGCCGGGAATCTTGCAGGTGGAAATGGCGATGCCGAGCGATTGGATGCGGGCCGCCGCTGCCTCGGCGATCGCCTTGACCGCCGTCAGCTGCTTGCCGGCTTCGGCGGCGTGGCCGGCGAGTTTGTGCACGAACAGCGTGCCGGCGACGCCGCGCGGGCGTGGCGCATCGGCGATGGCGATGTCGTCGGCAACGATCACCATCTCGACCTGCAGCCCTTCGGCGCGGGCCTTTTCCGCGGCGAGGCCGAAGTTCAGCCGGTCGCCGTTGTAGTTCTTGACGATCAGCAGGCAGCCGGCCGTGCCGGTGACGGCACGGATCGCCGCCAGGACGGCTTCCACCGACGGCGAGGCGAAGATCTCGCCGCAGACGGCGGCCGTCAGCATGCCGCGACCGACGAAACCGGCATGCGATGGCTCATGGCCGGAGCCGCCGCCGGAAATGAGCGCCACCTTGGAACGGTCGGCGTCGGTTCGCAGCACCACCTTGATCGACGGATCGCCGGCGAGCCGCGCCAGACGGCCGGCGCCGGCCGAGCGGATGAACCCATCGATGGCTTCGGAGACGATCATGTCGGTGTCGTTGACGAAATGCTGCATGGCTTTCTCCAAGAATGGCGGATCGGGGCTGGCAGGATCGGAGATCAGGTTCAGCGCACGAAAGCGGGCGTCAGGGCCGGGGCATCCCAGAAACGGGCAAGGTCCTCGTCGAGCAGCGTCACGGTCACGGAGGCGCCGGCCATTTCGAGCGAGGTGACGTAGGTGCCGACGAGGGAACGCACGACGCGGCAGCCGCGGCGCTCGAGCGCGGCGCGGGCATCGCCGTAGAGGCAATACAGTTCCATCGGAGGCGAACCGCCGAAGCCGTTGACGAACAGCAGGACGTCCGCCCCGTCAGGCGTATCGAGGGCGCGCAGCGTGGCATCGACCAGCAGTTCGGCCACCGACCGGCTGGTGCCGAGCGGCAGTCGCTCGCGCCCCGGTTCGCCGTGGATGCCGACGCCGATCTCCATTTCGTCTTCGGCCAGGGTGAACGTCGGGCGCCCGGCGAGCGGCACGGTGCAACTCGACAGCGCCACGCCCATCGAGCGGGTCCGCGCGACGGTGCGTTCGGCCAGCCGCCGGCAGCCGTCGAGATCGAGCCGGGCTTCGGCGGCGGCGCCGACGATCTTCTCGACCACGAAGGTGCCGGCGACGCCGCGCCGGCCAATGGAGCGTGCGGACACCGCGCCGCCGGCGTCGTCGTCGATCACCACCTTGGCGATCGGCGCATCCAGCATTTCGATCGCCATGTCGAAATTCATCTGGTCGCCCTCGTAGTTCTTGACCAGGAACAGCGCGCCGGGCTCGCCGGCGACCGCGGCATGGGCGGCGAGGATCTGATCGGGGGTGGGCGAGGTGAAGATCTGGCCCGGGCAGGCTGCATCGAGCATGCCGATGCCGACGAAACCGACATGCAGCGGCTCGTGGCCTGAGCCGCCGCCGGAAATGATGGCGACCTTGTCGCGCCGGATCTCGGCGCGGCGGACGAAGCGCCCCTGCCGGTCGATTGCGATGACGGACGCATAGGCGGCGGCAAAGCCGTTCAAAAAGTCCTTCAGCGTTTCCGATGGGGTATTGATCAGTTTCTTCATCCACCCCCCTTTGTCTGCCGGCGGCGCTGTCGCCGGCTCCACCAACGCTCCGTCCTCCGTCGTTGCGTCCCCGGCGTCAGTCCGACTTGAGGAGACGGCTCATTCTGGCGACGAGATCGGTGACGGCACGGTCGAATTCGGTGTTGTCCTCGATCGATCCCAGATCCGGCACGGTCAAGGTCAGCGTGCGCCCCTCGCCGGCTGAGCGCAGCAGATGCGCGCGATTGGGGTGCGCCGCCTCGTAGGCGGCCAGAAACCGCTCGCGCTCGGCTGCGGAGAAATGGCAGATCTCGATGATCGCCTCGACGTGCCCGGCCGGGATTGGTGTCGGGTAGGCGGGATTGGCGATCTGCGAAATGAAGCTCGGGTTGGAGCCGAGCCGCTGCGCCAGATGCCGGCGCATGCCGGACGGGCGCATGTCGAGTACGTTCTTCAGGATCTCCTTGTAGGCGGCGATCGCCTCCTGGGGAGCGCTGAGCTTGCCATCGGTCTCGCTCATGCTCCCCCTCCGAGATCGATCGCGGCGATGGCCTGCCGGACGGGGCCAAGCGCGCGCACCGGCATGGAGAACGAGCGCAAGCCGTGCCGCAACAACAGCGGGATCAGCTCGGCGTTGCCGGCGGCATCGCCGCACAGACCGAGGCGCAACCCTCGTTTGCGGGCATGGGCGACGGCGCTGTCGATGAGCGCGACGACCGCCGGCTGGCAGATGTCGGCCAGGCCGGAGACCGCGCCTTCGTCGCGGCCCGCGGCCATGGTGTATTGTGCCAGATCATTGGAACCGATCGAGGCGAAATCCACCTCGAAGCGATCGAGGGTGAGCGCGGCTGCCGGCACTTCGACCATCATGCCGAGCCGCGGCTGGCCGCGGGAGATGCCCGAACGGTCGAGGTCGGCGGCCTCGGCTTCGATCAGTGCGCGGACGCTCATCAGTTCCTCCGGCACGGTGACCATGGGGATCAGGATGTCGAGCGGTCCGATCGCGGCGGCGCGGATGAGCGCGCGCAATTGCGTGCGGAACGGTCCGGGGCGGGCGAGCGACAGCCTGATGCCGCGCAACCCCAGGAACGGATTGCTCTCGCTGCCGTCGGTATAGCCGGGGACCGGCTTGTCGCCGCCGGCGTCGAGCGTGCGGATGACGACGCGCCGGCCGGCTGCCCAGTCGAGGATGCGGCGGTAGACGTCGAGTTGCAGCGTTTCGTCCGGGAACCTGCCGTCGCTGAGCCCGAGGCGGGCGAACAGGAACTCGGTCCTGGCAAGGCCGATGCCGTCGACCGCCGAGGGGTCGAGACCGTCGAGGTCGGCAAGCTCGTTCAGGTTGACGAGGAGTTCGATATCGGTGCCGTCGCGGGTGCGGGCAAGGCCGGACTGCAGTCCCGGCCGACCGGGCGCGATGGTCGCGGTCGCTGCCGGGGCGTTCCGGCGCTCCGCCTCGCGGCGGTCCGCTGGCGAGGGATCGAGGATCAGTTCGCCGCCGGCACCGTCGAGGAGGGCGATGCTGCCGTGACGCGCCGGCACGGCTCCGAGGCCGACGGCGACGGCGAGGCCGCGGGCGCGCGCCAACATGGCGACATGTGCCGTCGGACTCCCGTCCATCAAGGCGAGGCCGTGGCCGGGACCCCAGGGGATCTCGAGAAAGCGCGACGGGGCAAGATCGCGGGCCAGAACGATGGCTCGCTCGGGCAGCGCCAGTTCGGGATCGCTGGCGCCGGCCAGTTGCTGCAACAGCCGGTCGTGCAGATCTTCGAGGTCGCTGGCGCGCTCGCGGAAGTAGCCGTCCGGCGATGCCTTGAGCCCGGCGATCTCGGCGGCGAGCGCCGAAGTCCAGGCATCGGCGGGCAGCCTGCCCGCGGTCCTGGCCCGCGCCAAGCTCTCGATCAGCGTCGGGTCGGACAGAACCTCCACCTGGAAGTCGAGGATGTCGGCTGCTTGCGCATTGCGGGCGTCGCCGCGCAGCGCACCGAGCCGTTCGGCGGTGCGGGTCATTGCGGCGTCGAGCTCGGCCCAGTCGCTGGCGCCGGGACTGTGGACCGGGGCGCGGCCAGGTGAGGCCTCGCGCCCGCGAAACAGTACGATCGGCCCTTCGACGAGCCCCGGCGAGGCCGGGCGCCCCTTGAAGCGCTGGGCGTTAAGCGAAATGTCGCTCATTGGTCCTGCCCGGGGTTGTCCCGTCTGCTGTGGTCCGGCCCGGAGTCGCGTTCGGCGAAGTCCGTTTCGATCAGCTGCACGATGGCGTCGGCAGCCTGCTCGGCGTCCGGCCCGTCGGCGCGGATGTTGAGGATCGTGTCGCGCGGCGCCCGCGCCGCCATCACCTTCAGAATGCTCTTGGCGTCGATCCACGGACCTTCGTCCGACAGCGCGAACTCGATGCGGGATTGGAACCGCTTGGCCGTCTTGGTGAGCTTCACCGACGGCCGGGCGTGCAGGCCTTCCTTGTGCCGTAACGTGACGCGCGCGGTGACCGTTGTGTGCATATTCGCCCCCGCTAGACCGAACCGGCCTCTTCCGCGGCCCGGCGGACCGCGGCGAGATCGGCACCGCCCCAGGCCTCCGTCGCCGCCATGATCGCGCCTTCGACGATGGGCGCATTGCATACCACGACCCGGTCGCCGCGCCCCGCCGACAGCATTTCGATCGCCATCTCGCTGTTCGTCTCCGCGCCGCCGAGATCGACCAATATGGCGACGCCGCGATCCGACCAGGCGGCGTCGATGGCCGAGAGGATGCGATTGACGTCCGTGCCGAGGCCGCCGGCGACGTTGCCACCGGTCCAGGCGAGCGGCACTTCGTCGCCAACCATCTGATGCACCATGTCTGCCGTCCCCTTGGCGATATCCGGCGAATGCGAAACGATGACGATGCCGACGCGATCCGTCATGCCACGCTCTCCTCGGCCACACCCAAGATGCCGGCGACGGTCTCGATCATCAGCGCCACCGTCTGGGCTCCGGGGTCGACATGTCCGATCGAGCGATCGCCGAGGAAGGCGGCGCGGCCACGTTCCGCCCGCATCGGTCTGGTCGCTTCGGCGGCGCGGCGGGCGACAGCGTCGAGCTCCCGGACGCCGACGCCGGCCCTGATTGCGTCCGTCAACGGTGCCAGCACATCGATCAGCGTCTTCTGGCCGACGTCGGAGCGCCCACGCGCCTTGACCGCCTGCAGCGCGGCTTCGAACGGTTCGATCGGCAGACCATCGCTTTCCGGCGGCCAGGCGCGGCCGAGCGTCAGGAACCAGGTGGCGAACAGAGGACCGGAGGCGCCGCCGACCGAGGCGACGATCTGCCGGCCGATCATCTGCATCGCCAAGCCGAACGGCTGATCGAGGGTCGAGCCGATGTCCGCCAGGACCGCTTCCATGCCGCGGCGCATGTTGATGCCGTGGTCGCCGTCGCCGATGGCGCGGTCGAGTTCGGTCAACATGACGCTCTCGGCGATGATGCGGGTGGCGACGCCGTCGATCAGCCGTTGCAGCGTGCTGCGGCCGATGACCGGCGTGTCGAGCCCCGGTCTGTCGATGACCTGTCTGTCAAGCGTCGGCATGGGCGCCTCCCGCATCGATCCGGTCGCCGTTCAAGTCGAAACAAAGCGGCGTTGCGAGCGCGATGTCGACGGGGTCGTCGACGAGGAAGTCGGTGTCGGCGTCGACCCGCTTGACGATCTCGGCCTCGCCGATGGTCACATGCAGGTTCACATGGCCGCCGAGGTGTTCCTTGCGGGTGACGCGGCCGCGCGGCGGGCTGCCGGCGGTGGGGCTGATCAGGATGTGTTCGCTGCGGGCGCCGACGGTGCGGGTCCCGGGGCTCAGCCGGTCCGCCGGCAGCAGATCGGCCGGCAACAGGTTGATCGACGGCGTACCAAGGCGGCTGGCGACGTAGGCATTGATCGGATCGCGGTAGATCTGGCGCGGGCTGCCGATCTGCACGAGACGGCCGCGATCCATCACGCCGATACGGCTGGCAAGCGTCATCGCCTCGGTCTGGTCGTGGGTGACATAGAGGATGGTGGCGCCGAGTTCGGCCTGGATGCGCTTCAGTTCAAGCCTGAGGTCGCTCCGCAATTTAGCATCGAGCGAGGACAGCGGTTCGTCCATCAGGTAGATCGCCGGGCGGCGCACCAAGGCCCGGCCGATGGCGACACGCTGCATCTGGCCGCCGGACAGCCGCGTGGCGCGATTGGCCAGCTTGTCGTGGATATGCACCAGCCGCGCGGTGTCCTCGACGCGCTTGCCGATCTCGTCTTCGGACATGCCCCGGACCGGCGAGCGCAACGGAAACGCCAGGTTGTCGTAGACCGACAGGTGCGGGTAGAGCGAATATTGCTGGAACACGAAGGCGACGTCGCGGGCGACCGGCGGCTCCCGCGTCATGTCGCGCCCGCTGATCAGGACGCTGCCCTTGTCGGCCCGCTCCAATCCGGCGACGAGGCGCAGCAGCGTGGTCTTGCCGGCGCCGGTGGGGCCCAGCAGCACGACGAATTCGCCGTTGGCGATGCTGAGCGACAGGTCGTCGATCGCTGTGGTCTCGCCGAAGCTCTTCACGAGATTGCGGAGGTCTACGTCAGCCATGATGGGCTCCTGCGAGGCTCCAGTCGGTGGCAATGGCGCGGCCGGAGCCGCGGTCGAACAGCGACAGCCGGTGCGGGCGGAAGCTGAGACCGACATTCGTTCCAATCCTGAGGCTGGTCTCGGCCGCAACGATCGCCCTGACGTGCCCCTCGTAGGTCGCTACCGTGACCACCTGATGCGTGCCGAGGTATTCGGTGCCGTAGACCTCGCCCCTGAGGCCGCCGTCGTCGATCAGCGACACGTGTTCGGGCCGGGCGCCGAGCGCGAGATGGGTTTCGGACAAGCCTTCGCGGATCGTCGGCACGGCGATCTCGGCCCCGCCGATGCGCAAGGCCGACTGCCCGATGTCCAGTCCGGCCTGGAAGGGAATGAGGTTCATTGCCGGATCGCCGATGAAGTCGGCGACGAACATGCTGGCAGGCCGGTCGTAGATCTCTTGGGGGCTGGCGAATTGCTCGATCGAACCGCGGTTCATCACCGCAATCTTGTCGGCCATCGCCATGGCTTCGGTCTGGTCGTGGGTGACATAGATCGTCGTGGCGCCAAGCCGGTCGTGCAACGCTCGGAGTTCGCCGATCATCACCTCGCGCAATTCGGAATCGAGCGCGCCGAGCGGCTCGTCCATCATGAAGGCGAGCGGCTCGCGCACGATCGCCCGGCCGAGCGCCACGCGCTGGCGGTCGCCCGAGGAGAGGCCGGAGACGGACCGGTCGAGCAGGTGGGTGATGCGCAGGATGCGCGCCGCCTCTTCCACGCGGGTGCGGGTCTCAGATCGCGGCACGCCCTGGTTTTCCAAGGGATAGGAGATGTTCTTCCTGACGTTCATGTGCGGATAGAGCGCGAACAGCTGGAAGACGAAGGCGATATCGCGCGCCGAGGCGCGCTTGAAGGTGACGTCCTCGCCGGCGAGGTGGATGGCGCCGGATGTCGGCAGTTCCAGCCCGGCGATCATGCGCAAGGTCGTCGTCTTGCCGCAGCCGGATGGACCGAGCATGACGAAGAATTCGCCGTCGGCGACGGTGAAGTTGGACTCCTTCACCGCGACGAAGTCGCCGAAC
>JARLIU010000149.1 GCA_031291595.1 Ancalomicrobiaceae bacterium
GGAGACGCGGCTGTTCGATCATTCGAAGGGCGAAACCCGCTCGATGCGCTCGAAGGAAGAGGCGCACGACTACCGCTACTTCCCCGACCCCGACCTGTTGCCGCTGGAATTCGACCAGCCCTACGTCGACGAACTGGCCCGCTTCCTCCCCGAACTGCCGGACGAGAAGAAGGCGCGCTTCATTGCCGACTACGCCCTGACGCCCTACGACGCCATGGTGCTGACGCTGGAGAAGGAATCGGCCGATTTCTTCGAAGCGGTCGCCAAGCGACGCGATGCCAAGATCGCCGCCAACTGGGTGATCAACGAGCTGTTTGGCCGCCTCAACAAGGAAGGGCTCGACGTCACCAAAAGCCCGGTTTCGGCCGATCAGCTGGGTGCGATCATCGATCTGATCAAGGACGGCACGATTTCCGGCAAGCTCGCCAAGGACCTGTTCGAAATCGTCTGGGCCGAGGGCGGCGACCCGAAGCTCGTGGTCGAGGCGCGCGGGCTGAAACAGGTGACCGACACCGGTGCCATCGAGGCGGCCTGCGACGCGGTCATCGCCGCCAATCCGGACAAGGTCGAACAGGTGAAGCTGAAGCCGACCATGCTCGGCTGGTTCGTCGGCCAGGTGATGAAGCAGTCCGGCGGCAAGGCCAATCCGCAAGGCGTCAACGAGATCCTGAAGGCGAAGCTCGGGATCGAGTGAGGCCGGGGCGGCGCTCCGGCCGGCTTCGGTCGGATTGTTTGCCCTTCGCCCGGCGAGAATTCGCGCCGGCCGTCGGCTTGGGCGCGCCCGATCAGGTTGCCGAGTCTGCCTGGGCTTGCCCTGTCCCGTTGCACGGGCTGCACGATGGTCTTGCCGATGTCCGGGGCGTTGATTTCTGGCAGGCGATGCAGCTGGCCAAGCGGCTGATGGCCGATGTGGTCGCCTGATTTCTGCAGCACGGCGGCCGCCTCACTTGGCCGGAAGGCGATGAACTGCTCGACATCGATGCGCTGTTGCCGCAGCCAACCGTTCAGCTCGACCAAGACGACGTTGGCCATCGGCATGGTTTTGCCCCGCTTTTGTCCTCTCGCTCCGGCGCTGCCGTAACCCTTCCTTTCCATCTCTGATGCAATTCTACCGGCGAGCTTAACTGGCCGGTAGCCGTCTTGTCCCTTCGTCCTTTGCGGCGACGTACCGATGGCAATAGCCCTGGCCCCACCGACTTGATCCGTTCGATCGGTGGGCGGATCGGACCGAACGGCGTTGTGATGCGTATGGGTGGCGGCTTATGGATTTCGCAACGTTTCTGGGGATCGGCGGCGGCTTCGGCGTGCTGGTGTTCGCCATCATGCTCGAAGGGTCGTCGCTCACTCAGTTCGTCAATCTGCTTGCCGTCAACGTCGTCGTCGGCGGCGCCTTGACCACGACGTTGGCGCGCTTCACGCTCGGCGGCTTCATGACGGCCTTCACGATGGGCCTGAAGACGGTGACGTTCAATCACCACACCTCGGCGCGCGACATGATCGAGAAGATCGCCGAACTCGCCGACGTCGTCCGGAAGCAGGGGCCGCTCGGGCTGGAATCGGTCGAGATCCACGATCCCTTCCTTGCCAAGGGCATGCGCATGATCGCCGACGGCTTTGAGCTGAACGTGATCCGCGAGACGCTGGAACGCGAGCGCGACCTGCACATCGAGCGGCTCGAAGACGCCAACAAGCTGTTCAATTTCATGGGCAACGCCGCCCCGGGCATGGGCATGGTCGGCACCATCATCGGCCTCGTGTCGATGTTCTCCCACATGGACGACCCGAAGAAGATCGGCCCGGGCATGGCGGTGGCGCTGCTGACTACTCTGTGGGGCGCCATCATCGCCAACGTCGTGGCGCTGCCGATCGCCGACAAGCTGCAGATCAAGGCGCTCGAGGAAGGCATCAACCACACGCTGGTCATCGACGGCGTGCTGATGATCCGCGAAAACAAGAGCCCGGCCATCATCCGCGACATGCTGCTGTCCTACCTGCCGCAAAAGCACCGCGCGGCCTACGAGGAGGCGGCATGAGCCGCCTGCTGACGGGGGGAGTGACGGGCGATGGCTAGGAAGAAGGGGCATGCAGGCGGCGGCGGCCACGGCGGTCAGGCGTGGGTCATCACCTTCGCCGACCTGATGGCGCTGTTGATGGCATTCTTCGTCATGCTCGTCGCTGCCGCCAACCAGGACAAACAGAAGCTGGCCGATGCCGCCGGCTCGCTGAAGGAAGCCTTCGGCGTGCAGCCGGTGCCGCGTCGCGCCGGCATGGTCGAGGTCGAAGGCCTGCCGGTGCGGCAGTTCCTCAAGGACGTCAGTCCGGTGAACAAGAAGGCCGACGTCGATCAGGCGCCGGAGCGCAACGACGCCCACCCGAAGCAGGGCCCGGCCGCCGACACCCACGACTTCGAACGGGCGGAGAAGGAAAAGCCGCGCGAATTCCTCACCGCCGCTGCGGCGCTGCGCCAGGCGCTCAACGACCTGCCCGATGTCGCCGAAGTCTCGAAGCACGTCGTCTTCGAGGAGACCGAGGAAGGGCTCAATATCCGCATCGTCGACCAGGAGGGGCGGTCGATGTTCCCGGAGGGCTCCAAGAGCCCGTATGAATACACCCGACAGGTCCTCGGCAAGCTTGCCCCGGTCATCGCCAAGCTGCCGCACCGCATCCGCATCTCGGGACACACCGCCGGCGGCCGGCGCTGGGTCGGCAATGCCGGCTCGCCATGGGAATTGTCATCGGAACGCGCGGTGGCGGTGCAGGAGATCCTCGCCTCGTTCGGTGTGGCGCATGACCGCTTCGATGGGGTGGTCGGCAAGGCCGATTCCGATCCGCTGTTTCCGAACGAGCCATTCCTCGCCGCCAACCGGCGCGTCGATATCCTGTTGATGCACCAGCCACCGCCAATGCCGAACAGCCTGCCAAATTAGCCGGTGCGCCTTGCGCGTGTCATATGGTCCGGCTAAGGGGTTCGGCGCCGGCCTTTCTCCCTTCCTCCGAGACCTCGACACGACGATCATGACGCCAGATTTTCCCGAGCGCAGCTCGGTCCGCGACCGGGCTCCCGCCCAATCACTCAACATCCGCCCGGCCGTTGTGGCAGATCTCGAAGCGATCGTCGCGCTGTTCGCCGACGATGGGCTTGGCGGCCACGGCGACACGCTCGATCCGGCAATGCGGCCGGCGTATCTGGCGGCGTTCGCCGCGATCGAGACGTCGCCTGCCGATCACTTGTTCGTGGCGGAGCTCGATGGCCGGGTCGTCGGCACCTGTCAGATAATCTTCACCCGCTCGCTGCCGCACCGAGGCCGCTTGCGGGCGACGCTCGAGGCGGTGCAGGTGGCGGCTGCGGTGCGCGGGCGGCGGATCGGCGAGGCGCTGGTCGGCCATGCCGTCGAATTCGCCCGCGCGCGCGGCGCCGGCGTGGTGCAGCTGACCTCCAACAAGCGGCGCCTCGACGCGCACCGCTTCTACGAGCGGCTGGGGTTCGAGCGCAGCCACGAAGGCTTCAAGCTGGACCTCGCCTGATCCCTCCGGCCGTGCCGCACCACACCGTACGGCTGCCAGCCTGGCCGGCGGTCACAGACAGTTGGCCATGAACGTGTAGAACGCCTTGGCGCCGAGTTTCGTGCCGGGCTTGGCCTTCTCGACCTTCCACTTCGCTTGGCAGGCCTTTACGGCCGCCCTGGTGGAGCGACCGACATCCTCATTGGCGGTGCTTGGCGCGTGGCTGGCCTCGGCGGCCGGCGGGCTGGTCCCGGCGGCCGGCGTCGTCGGGTTGGTCTGGGCAAGTGCGGCCGAACTTGAGACGGCAGCCGCCAGAACGGCGGCGATGAGGCGATGCGACATCTGGTAACCTCCCGCATGTCCGCCCGAGCCGGTGAATCTGGAGCACGTCCGTTGCCGTCAGATGATGTCACCTGATCGGGACGTACTCCCGAGGGCTGAGCGAGCATCGTCCGCAGGTTAACCGGGTTGCGGCGATTAGGCAATTTCGTCCGATGGGCGAGACGGCGCGGCGTTTGGGCATCACTCGGCGGCGGAGCGCGCAAGGGGCGGCATCGACCGATCCGTTGCATCATTGAAGGCCAAGGTGAATCAAGTGTTGCGTCAATTGTTAGAAGGTGCCGGCGCGACTATTGAAATATCGATGGAATCGGCGCCGCTGGCGTGAATCGATGGTAAACTTAACCTGCCATTTTGATTTTGTTTTGTTTTAATTAAGCGCGTCATTTTACGTCAGTTTCAAAGTTTTCGGCGAAGCTTCTATTCAACAAGAACGGCCGAATACGGTCGATCGAGGTCAAGCAGACACGAGTGATAGCAAGGAGTTTCGCGATGGCTCGCTTTGAAGTTCCTGAGGTAGATCTTGCGACGATGGGTCAGCAGGTCAACACGGCCGATTTGTTCTTCGAACTCGGCATTTCCTATTCGGTCGGGCGCGGCGTGCCGACGGACCGGATCGCGGCGCACAAGTGGTTCAACCTTGCGGCGGCGCGCGGCAATGCCGACGCCAGTCGCTATCGCCGGGAAATCTCGGGCGAGATGACCAAGGCCGAGGTGATCGAAGCGCAGCGTCAGGCGCGTGAGTATGTGAGCCTGCAGTGAGCGCGGATGGCCGGTATCCGACCGGCGGGCGCGGCGCTCGTCGCTGCGGTCTGCCGGGAAAGCGGAGTTTGGCGCCGGCCTTGCGCCTATCGTCGGCAGGTCGACGACCTTTCCGACAAGAATGCATGTCAAGACAGTGAGCTGAAGCGCTCTTTGTCTTTGTCCGATCCAGGATGCTGCCTGGTTGCGGCTGATACGCGGGGGGCGCATCCGGCTGGCGCACGATCGGCGCCCGACGTGCGGTGCCGGGAAGCGTGGCGACGTCGGACGAGCAGCCGGACGGGCCGACCACGCGCTGCAGCGTCGGGATCCGAGTCCGCCAAGCGGCATCCGAGTGCTCCGATTCTCCGCCAAGCCGGCAAGATTTCCGACAGGACGGTTGACCCGGGAGGGACGATCCGCTACGCAAACGCCCACTGGAGTCGTGGCCGAGCGGCTGAAGGCACTCGTTTGCTAAATGAGCATACCCCCAAAAGGGTATCGAGGGTTCGAATCCCTCCGACTCCGCCATAACTTATTGATTTTATTTGTGTTTTCGTGTTTTTGCCACCGTAAGGGAATAGCTCCGACATGTCCGTGGCTTGCGCACCCGGCCATCCTGCCCCTGACCCACGAGACCCATTTGGTGCCGGATTTGGCGGCTTGTCTGCCCGAATATCTCTCGAGGGCATTTTGGTGGTACGGTTTGAATTTGCTGCTCTTTGGGCAGATGCGGATGGATTCCCTTTTGGGAGAAGCGAGTAGTCTGACGCTTCCGTCGCCTGAGCTTCGTGCAGTGATGCCGCAGGAACAAAAAAAGCCCCGCCTCTTCGGCGGGACGATATCGCTCAACGCTGGACTGGATCGTTCGTTTTAGGTCGTCATCTCGGTATTCCGGATTGAGAGAAGCCGAGGACTTGCCGCTGCTTGGCCCAATCCTTGGGCAGATTCATTTTTGATAGTTTCTGCGCTGAAAGCTCGATCGGCTGTCGGCCATCGAGGATCGCTGAAGTGATGTCAGGGGCAAGGAAGCCGAGGCGCAGGATGCGGGCGAAGTAGGACGGGCCGACGTTGCATTCGGTGGCGAGTTCAGCAACGGAGCGGCCATCACCTTTGGTCAATAGATCGCGAAACCGCTGAGCGTGGGCGACGAGTCGCAACAAGCTGCGGTTGGGCTTGCGGGCTCCTCGGGGTTCCGGCGCATCGACCAGATGCCGCATTTCCATCCCCACTCGCTTCAGCGTCGCCGGCACGGAAAGCGTGATGATCTCGTCGTCGTCATCATTTGACCGTCGGCCCAGCCCGCGGTGAGGTGCCTCGTGCTTCGCCCTGATACGTGCCAGGGCCAGGACGGCATCTGCTCGAAGAGCGATGTCGACGCTCTCTGCAGTCACGATGATCGTCTTCACCAGCCGCTGGAGACTCGCGATCTTCTCAGGCGGAGCGTGGTTCGGCCAAGTCTCGGCGAGGTCACCGGCGCGTTCGACGAGCAGCCTCCGTTCCTCGATGTCCCGAGCCCGAGGCGCGACGATTGCGTCGATTGCGGGCGCGTCGCCGAGGAACTCGGTGAGACGCCTCTCGACGATTGCTTCCAGATCTGTCGCCGGGATGCGGCGGGCCGAACTGCGGTGGCGCACGGCCACGTCCGGCTCACCGGCGGCGCGATCGGCTGTCACCTGTTTCCGTCCGGTGATCAGGTCGAGACTGACGTAGTAGCGATAGCGGCGGCCCTTTTTGTTGGCGTGCGTTGGCGTGAGCGGAATGCCGTCCTCGTCGTGGACAATCCCGGCCAGGAGGCTCGGGGACGCCGCACGGATGCGCACCGTCCGCTCGACGCGGTTCTCTGCGAGCATGCTCTGCACCCGGTCCCAGAGCTCCCGGTCGACGATCGCCTGGTGCTGACCGGGATGGATCGTCCCCTTATGGCTGATCTCGCCGCGATAGGGCTGGTTCTGGAGGAGATGGTAGAGCGGGCCGCGGCCGAATGGGATGCCACCGACGACCCTGCCGCTGGACCAGACCTGGCGCTTGGTGACGATGCCGCAATCGGCGAGGTCTTCGCGTAGATCGAAGACGGAGCCGAGCTCGGCATAGCGGCGGAAGATGTGCCGCACGGTCTCGGCTTCGCCTTCGACGATCTCCAGCTTACGGTCGCGCACGTCGTAGCCGAGCGGCACGCGTCCGCCCATCCACATGCCCTTGGCCTTCGATGCGGCGATCTTGTCGCGGATGCGCTCGCCCCAGCCC
>JARLIU010000150.1 GCA_031291595.1 Ancalomicrobiaceae bacterium
CCTCGATACCGCCGGCATCGTCATCGCCTACGAGCCGGTGTGGGCGATCGGCACCGGCCTGACCCCGACGGTGGCCGACGTTGCCGAAGTGCATGCGCTGATCCGCAATCGGCTGGTGGAGAAGTTCGGCGAGACCGGCAAGGGCATCCGCATCCTCTACGGCGGCTCGGTGAAGCCGTCCAACGCCAAGGAGCTGCTGTCGGTGGCCGAAGTCGCCGGCGCGCTGGTCGGCGGCGCCAGCCTGAAGGCGGTCGACTTCCTGGGCATCGCCGCGGCCTACCGCTGAAGCCGGACCGATTTACCCTATGGCGCGGTGGATCGAGCCGATCCGCCGGCGCTGTGGGGCATTTGCCGGCAAGGGGTGGCGTCCGCCGCACCAATCGTGTAAGACGCGCCACGACTTCGCTGGATTGGCCGGTTTCGGCGCCGACTATTCGGCTCCGGGCGGCAAAAACCCGGCGGCGGCCGACCTTTGGCGGCGCCTCGGCGCCTGGCCCTCTGGAACCGGCCGGCAAACAACCCATCTGAGCATTGCGGCGCACGCCTCGATGGCGGGCGTCGCGATGCTCCGTGTCATATCAACCCTTCGCTTCGGTGGGCGGGCGCAAGCGTCCGCCGGCCGCAGTCTATCCAGGACGGATCGATGGAAACCGTCGTCATCGTCATTCATCTGATGGTCGTCTTGGCGCTCGTCGGCGTCGTGCTGCTGCAGCGCTCCGAGGGCGGCGCGCTCGGCATGGGCGGCGGCGGCGGCGGCTTCATGTCGTCGCGCGGCACGGCCAATGTGCTGACACGCACCACTGCCGTCCTGGCTGCCATCTTCTTCGCCACCTCGATCCTGCTCGCGATTCTGGCCCGCACCAACGCCGAGCGGCCCGGCGCCATCCTCGATACGGTGCCCGAGCCGGCAGCGCAGCAACAGCAGCAGCAGCCGAATGCGCCGGCCGAAGCGCCCAAGGGACAGGGCATCCTCGACATCCTGCAGAAGTCGCAGACGACTCCTGCCGCTCCGGCCGCCCCCGGGACACCGAAGGCCGAGACGCCAGCCCCGGCAACCACGACGCCTGCTGCCGAACCCCCCAAGGCTGAAGCTCCGGCTGCGCCGGCTCCGGCCGCAACGCCTGAGGCTCCCAAGGCAGAGGTCCCGGCTCAGGCTCCCGCTGCCGCGGTTCCGGCCGAGGCTCCGAAGGCCGATACCGCTCCGGCCGCCGAACCCCCCAAGGCTGAAGCTCCGGCTGCGCCTGCTTCCCCGGCGCCTGAGGCTCCCAAGGCTGAGGTCCCGGCTCAGGCTCCCGCTGCGCCGGCTCCGGCCGAGGCTCCGAAGGCCGATACCGCTCCGGCTGCCGAAGCTCCCAAGGCTGAAGCTCCGGCGCCAGCCGCGCCTGCCGCCGAGCCTCCCAAGGCCGACGCAGCAGTGCCGGCCGCGCCAGCCGAGCCTGCGCCGCAACAGTGAGGCGCGGCGTGATCTGACTGGTATCGGTGGGGCAATCGGCCGCATCGATGCGGTTTACCGGACGTCGCTGAGGCCCTTGCCGGGTCCGGACACGGCGGTACGAATGGAATGGGTGGCGGCGAGCCGGCGTTTTTGTCGGTTCCGCAGCCGGTGCAACCGAAATTCGCTGACGTCACAATGGGTCCGTTTTCGCGTGCCGGTCAGGCGAGGAACGGGCCCGTTTCATTTGTGGGGTTAGGCCAAAACCGCTGGAGCGAATCGCCCGGCGCTCTGATAAGGTGGGGTTCCATGGCTCGGTACGTCTTCATCACCGGTGGCGTGGTTTCTTCGCTCGGAAAAGGCATTGCATCGGCGTCCCTCGGGGCGCTCCTGCAGGCGCGCGGTTACAAGGTGCGCCTGCGCAAGCTCGACCCCTACTTGAACGTCGATCCGGGCACGATGTCGCCGTATCAGCACGGCGAATGCTTCGTGACCGACGATGGCGCCGAGACCGATCTCGACCTCGGTCACTACGAGCGCTTTACCGGCCGTCCGGCCAATCGCCAGGACAATATCACCTCCGGCCGCATCTATTCCGACATCATCAACCGCGAGCGCAAGGGCGACTATCTCGGCGGCACGGTGCAGGTGATCCCGCACGTCACCGATGCCATCAAGGATTTCGTCCTCTCCGGCAATGAAGACACGGATTTCGTGCTGGTCGAGATCGGCGGCACGGTCGGCGACATCGAGGGCCTGCCGTTCTTCGAGGCGATCAGACAGCTCGGCAACGAACTCTCGCCCGGCGGCGCCGTCTACATCCACCTGACGCTGATGCCCTACATCCCGAGCGCCGGCGAACTGAAGACCAAACCGACGCAGCATTCCGTCAAGGAATTGCGGTCCATCGGCATCCAGCCGGACCTGCTGCTCGTCCGCGCCGACCGGCCGATCCCGGAAGCGGAGCGCAAGAAGCTGTCGCTGTTCTGCAACGTGCCGCCGTCGGCCGTCATCCAGGCGCTCGACGTCGCCTCCATCTACGACGTTCCGGCCGCCTATCACGCCGAAGGGTTCGATGCGGAGGTGCTCAGCGCTTTCGGCATCGACAACGCGCCGGAGCCGGATCTCTCGCGCTGGCACGAGATCTCCCGCCGCACCAAGAATCCGGAAGGCGAGGTGACGATCGCCGTGGTCGGCAAGTACACCGAGCTCAAGGATGCGTACAAGTCGCTGATCGAGGCCCTGGTGCACGGCGGCATTGCCAACAAGGTCAAGGTCAACATCGACTGGATCGGCTCGGAGACCTTCGAGAAGGCGGATCCGGCGCCGTTCCTCGAGCATGTGCATGGCATTCTGGTGCCCGGCGGTTTCGGCATGCGCGGCACCGAGGGCATGATTGCGGCCGCCGGCTATGCCCGCAAACGCAAGATCCCGTATTTCGGCATCTGCTTCGGCATGCAGATGGCGGTCATCGAGGCGACCCGCAACCTGGCCGGTGTCCCTAATGCCGGTTCAACCGAATTTGGCCCCTGCGAGGAGCCGGTCGTCGGCCTCTTGACCGAGTGGGTCAAGGGCAACGAACTGTTGAAGCGTCAAGCCGGCGGCAACATGGGCGGGACCATGCGCCTCGGCGCCTATCGCGCCTATCTGGCGCCCGGCAGCCGCATCGCCGAGATCTACGGCAAGACCGAGATCGAGGAGCGTCACCGCCATCGCTACGAGGTGAACGTTGCCTATCGCGAACGGCTCGAAGCGAAGGGCCTGCGATTTGCCGGCATTTCGCCCGACGGCGTGCTGCCGGAGACGGTCGAAATGCCCGACCATCCCTGGTTCATCGGCGTGCAGTACCACCCGGAACTGAAGAGCCGGCCGTTCCAGCCGCACCCGCTGTTCTCGTCGTTCATCGCCGCGGCCATGGAGCAGACCCGGCTGGTGTGACGGCAGAGTGGGCTGCGATCTGGCGCCGCTCAGGCTGCCCGGATGTCGGTCGCGGAAAAGTCGTTGCCTTTATAGAGCAGCGGCATGTCCATGACCTGCGCACAGGCATATGACATGCAGTCGGCGAGATTGAGCTGCGCCTTGTGTCCACGGCCCTTGCCGTAGCGCGCGAAAGCCGCCACCGCCTGCCGGGCAATCTCCGCATCGATCGGCACGATCGTCATTTCACCCGCCTGCAGCACTTGCGTGATGCGCCGTTCGACCTCCACCGGGTCGACGTTCAGAAGGCTCGACAACCGCATCGCCGCTTCGAGAACAACCAGGCCGGAGGTGTAGCGGCGGTCGGCGGCGGCAAGCTTGTCGGCATAGGTTCCGGCATCCGGTTCATCCGCCAGGATTGCCACGATGACCGACGTATCGACGAACATCAGTGGCCCCACATCTCGTCGATTTCGTCCTTGGTCAGGGCATGTCCCCCCGGCTTGCCGGCGGCGGCGAGATCGGCGGCGATCCGTTTGAGCCGCTGGGCGAGCGGTTGCTTCTCGGCCTCGCGCTTCAGTTCAGCTTCGAGCGCTTGGATCACGGCTTCCGTCATCGTGACGTCGCGCAAGCTGGCGAGCTTTTCGGCCAAGGCACGCGCCCGTTCGTCGCGGATCTGCAATGTGGTCATCGCTCATCCCTTTCGTATGGAGCAGCCTACCACATCGTATGGATAGGGTCACGGACTCCGTCGGACGGCACCGGTTGGACGGCGTCGGAATGCTGCCTCACCCCACCAGTTCTTCCAACATCGTCAGCGCCTCACCGACCGAGGCCAGCCGCACGGCCGAGCGGCCGATGTCGCCGAAGCGGCGTTCGACGAGGAGCCGCTCGCCATTTTTCAGCGTGGCGGCGAAATGGACGAGGCCGACGGGCTTCAAGTCCGAGCCGCCGCCCGGGCCGGCGATGCCGGTGATCGCCACCGCCACGTCGGCGCGGGACTTGTCGATCGCACCCAAGGCCATGGCGAGCGCCACTTCGCCCGACACCGCGCCATGCGCGGCGATCAGGTCTGCCGGCACCTTCAGCATCTCGGTCTTGGCCGCGTTGGAATAGGTGACGAAGCCGCGCTCGACGACATCCGAAGAGCCCGGGATCTCAGTGAGGAGCGCCGCGACCAGCCCACCGGTGCAGGATTCCGCTGTGGCGATCTTCAGGCCGTTGGAACGGGCGCGGGCGAGAAGCGCTTCGGCGCGGGCAAGGAGAGGGGCGAGATCGGTCATGGCGTTATGTCCTGATCAGAGGTGAGCGGCAGCCGCACGGTCGCGGTGGCGATCGCCGCCAGTCCTTCGCGGCGGCCGACGAAGCCGAGCGTCTCGTTGGTGGTGGC
>JARLIU010000151.1 GCA_031291595.1 Ancalomicrobiaceae bacterium
CACTTGCCGCACGCGCTTGAGCAAATGTCGGAGTCAAAGGACCACTAGCAACTTATTGGGTCTAGTGGAGCTTTGAATTCGACATTTGAGCTCGTCTCCCCTCCGCGCGCTCGGACTCAAATGTCGAATTCGCTCCACTAGGATCGCCTGACCGATCCGCCGGGATGAGAGCCATGTTCGTCTCCTTCATTGCCGAATTGAAGGCCGCCGGCGTGCCGGTCAGCTTGCGCGAATATCTCGCGCTGATGGCTGCGCTCGACGCCGATCTGGCCGAGAAACACATCGACGATTTCTATTTCCTCGCCCGCACCATCCTGGTCAAAGACGAGAAGAACCTCGACCGTTTCGACCGGGTGTTCGCCCACGTGTTCGCAGGCGCCGAACGCCTGTCGGATGCGCTCGACACCGGTATCCCCGAGGAATGGCTGAAGAAGCTCGCCGACCGTTTCTTCACCGAACAGGAAAAGGCCGAAATCGCGGCGCTCGGCGGCTGGGACAAGCTGATTGAGACGCTGAAGGAGCGGCTGAAAGAGCAGCACGAAGCCCATCACGGCGGCTCGAAGTGGATCGGCACCGGTGGCACCTCACCGTTCGGCGCCTATGGCTACAATCCCGAAGGCATCCGCATCGGCCAGGACCGCGATCGCATGCACCGTGCGGTCAAGGCCTGGGACCGACGCGAGTTCAGGGATCTCGACCACTCGATCGAACTCGGCACCCGCAACATCAAGGTCGCCCTCAGGCGACTGCGGCGCTTCGCCAGGGCCGGCGCGGCGGACGAACTCGACCTCGACGGCACCATCGATGCGACCGCGCGCTCCGGCTGGCTCGACGTCAAGCTCCGCCCCGAGCGGCACAACGCCATCAAACTCCTCGTATTCTTCGACGTGGGCGGCTCGATGGACGAGTACGTCCGCATGTGCGAAGAGCTGTTCTCGGCGGCCAAGAGCGAGTTCAAGACGCTCGAATACTTCTACTTCCACAACTGCCTGTATGAAGGCGTGTGGAAGGACAATTCCCGCCGGCACACCGCAACGACGCCGACCTTCGACATCCTGCGCACCTATGCGCGCGACTATCGCGTCATCCTCGTCGGCGACGCCACCATGAGCCCCTACGAACTGACGCATATCGGCGGCTCGGTCGAACACTTCAACGAGGAGCCCGGCATTGTCTGGCTGGAGCGGCTGGTCGAGACCTTCGGCAAGTCCGTCTGGCTGAACCCGGTGAAACAGCAGCACTGGCACTTCGCCCCGTCGATCGGCACCATCCAGCGCCTGTTCGCCGGCCGCATGTTTCCCCTGACGCTCGAAGGCCTCGACCGGGCGGTCAAGCAACTGGCGCGGTAGAGCACCGACCGACCAATTGGAATCGGACCGGCGCTCTATCTCTTTGTTTGAGCATCGGAATCAGCCCGGAACCGGTTCCCACTTCCGGGTCCGATGCTCTAGCCGCCGGACGTGCCGCGCGGCTTTGTCAGCGGACGGGCCGACAACACGCGGACGGTGTTCAGTGAGCCGAGAAGCCGGCGGGCGCATTCTTCATGCGCGCTTGCGTAGCGGCCGACCAACTGGAATTGGCTAGGCGCTCCATCTTGTTGTTTGAGCACCGAATCCGGAACCGGTTGCCACTTCCGGATCCGACGCTCTGGCGGTCACCGGGCCTTAGTTGCCGTTCGATTCCACGTTGTGATCGATCAGGTACTGCTCGGCGTCGGTCGTGGGACGTTCGACGTAGACGCGGGCCGCTTGGCGACCCTCGATCACGGTGGCGGGCGCAGCCTGGCGGCCTTCGACCACAACCGGCGCCCGCGAGTACTCCTGCGACGGCGAGGGATTATCGTTGGAGGCTGTCCAGTTGCCGATCCGGATTTGACGATCGACGTCGTCGGAAGGCATCGACGACCCGGCGAACGCTGCAGTCGCGAGCGTTGACAGCGATGTCGCGAGAAGAAGTACGCTCAAGGTCTTCATGTGAGGCTCCTGATCCTGATGAGATCGTCATCTCGACGAAATCACCACTTTGACGAGACGGCCACGTCGAGCCGTGGCTCTGGTCATAAGATGGGAAGCCTAATGCCGAGGTCGATAACTTTATCTGCATTTCAGATATGAACACGTGCAGTTCAACCATGCGTGTCTGTTCAACTTTATTGAACAGATTATCTAACTGTCATGCAGACGAATACCTAGCTGCGAGCACAGCATCCAAAATGTGCAGATTTCGGTCGTTCTCGCCACCTCGGGGAGACGACGGTGTCAAGCGTTTTGCATCGGTTCGGCCAGCACATGTCAGCCTATCGACATCAAGCCGGATGGCATCGACTGGGCTCTCCGGAAATTTCACCTTGATGTGAAGCCGATTGACCGTTCAACAGATCAAAGCGTGTCCCGACCGGCGCTGCGGCTCCGCAGCCGACAACCGCAGCGTCTTTCCTGCCTGTGCCGTCGAGATGCGGTGTGTGCTGCGCGGGTCGGAGCGCGATCATTCCCGCAGGACCAGCACCGAACAGCGGGCGTGGCGGACGATCTGCGCCGCATTGGACCCAATGAGATAGGTGGTGAGCTTCGGCTGGTGCGAGGAGACGACGATCAGATCGGCACCCCAGTCCTTGGCCTCCTCGACCACCTCGGTATAGACGCTGCCGAGCCGGATGACGACTTCCGCCTTGCCGCCGACGGCGAGCGCCGTATTCTTCAAGACGTCCAGCTTGTCCTCGGCTTCGCGGTCGACTTCCTTCTGGAAGTCCGACGGCAGGAATTCCGTCACATAGCCGGTCAGCACCGGCGATACGGCGATGAGCCGCACCGTGCCGTTGCATTCCTTGGCAAAGCGAGCGGCATGCTCGACGGCCTTGGCGGCAAAATTGACGTCCTGAGGATCGACCGGAACCAAGATCTTATGAAACATCTTGTCACTCCCTTCCGAGCTTCGGATTCGTCCGGCGCAAGTCGCGCTGACGCGCTGGCGCTCTTTCGTCGGAAGACTAAGCGCTTGGGGGAAAAACGCTATGCGTAAGGTCAAGTACGGGCAAGGCGCGACAAGCGCCTCAGATCCGCTTCAAGGTCCAGCCGACGATCGATTGCAGCTCGCGATCGAGCCCGGTCCTGAGCGCCGCCGTCACCGCTGCGGCCGTATCGTTCGCGCAATCGATCTCGGCGAGGAACACGTCTTCGGCCACGACCTTGCCGGTGTGGTCATTCATCAGCTTGGCCGAGATTTCGACATGGGCCTTGCGCTGGCTGGCGTCATATTCGAACGCGCGGATAGCGGTGACCACCTGATAGTCGATTTGCAGTCCCTGACCCGGCCGGCCGGCGCGCGCCTTGCCGGAATTCTCGAACGTCTCGATCAACCGGCTCTGCACCAGCCGCGGCAGCCGATCGCTCCATTGCGCCCCGGAGAAATAGTTGATCTCCGCCGGGCTCGGCCTGACGACGATGCGCTCGGTGTCGAGCGATTTGAGCGCCACCGGTTCGGGCACCAGGATCTGGGCGCCCGTCGCGTGGCTGGCCTTGACGCGTGTGGCCGCCGACAGATCGAACGTGTCGACCGAGCCCGAACCAAACGACAGCATGCTGCAGCCGCCGAGCGCCAGCGCCACGCCGATCACGCCCCATAGACCCATGCGCCGCCCGATCGCCGCGACGACCTCCCGCAGGCCAGCACCGTTACGCATATTCATGTGGGTCATCGGCGGCCGGGTCCATATTCGGGCACATTGCCACGATTGTTGCCGAAAATCAGCTGTTGCGGATTGCGGTTGAAGTCGGTGACCGTGCGGTCGATGGTCGACATCGTGCGCCGACTGTCGGCGACGAAGTCTTTCACCTCGCGCAGGCCCTGGCTGGTGAACTGGTTGAGCGCGGCGGAAATCTCGCCGCTCTTGGCAGTGAAGGCCTGCGACATCTCCTTGAACGCCTTGGCCGCTTCCGTCGCCTCGGTGAGGAAGGAACTCCCCTGCTTGAACAGCCCCTTGCCCTCGTCGGAGCTGACGAGACCGTCGACATTGGCGAGAATGCCGTCGATGCGATGCGAGGCGACCTCGATCTGATGCATCGCGCTCTTGCTGTCGTCGATGATGGAGTTGACGTCGCCGGACTTCTTCGCCAATTCGCCCGAGAACGCGTCGATGCTCGTCGCCGCCGACTTGGCGTGGGTGACGAGATCGTCGAAATCCTGGGTCTTGCCGGTCAGGTAGGCCGAGAATTTCGACACGTTGTCGACCGTGGCGGCAACCTTGTCTGGCTCGACCGCTCCGATCAGCTTGCGCGCCTCGGAAACACCGCCGTTCAGATTGGACGACAGCTGATCGACGTTCTTCACCGCACTGCGGGTCTCGTCGATCAGGCTGGCGATGTCGGTGGATTTCGTCGACAGGTCCGCGGTGATCGTGTCGATGTGGCCGGCCGCCGACTTGGCACTGGCGAGAAACGCGTCGAAGTCCTGTGTCTTGCCCGACAGATAATGCGACAGCTTGGAGACGTCGTCGATCGTCGACGCCACCTTCGCCGTCTCGACCGCGCCGATCACCTTGCGCGCCTCATCGACCGCACTGTTGAGGTTCGACGTCAGCGTATCGACGTTCTTCAGGCTGCTTTGCGCCTGCTCTACCGTTGCGGAGATCTTCTGGCTCGAGTCAGCAAGATTACCCGAAACCCTCGAGACGTCGTCGAGGATCTTCGCCACCTTGTCGCGATCAACACCGGTGACGATGTGGTCGAGATCGGTCACCAGTGTCTCGGCCCTGCCGGAAACCTTAGTCAGCACGTCGGCCGCCTGACCGACGCTCGCCATGAACTTGTCGATGCTGTCGGAGTTCTTGGCAAGCGAGTCGGAAAAGGTCTCGGCATTCTTGATGGTCTTGGTCAGCGACGGGCCGTTCTCCTCGATCAGCCGCTGCACGCTGGTCAGCGTCTCGTCGGCGCGACCCATGATCTGCTTGGCTCCCTGCATCAGGTCCTGCACCGAGGAAGCGTCCGCATTCAATTGCGGGATGCCGCCCTTCTGGTCGAGGAGACGCGGCGACCCCGCGCTGCCGCCGGTGATCTGCACCGAGGCATAGCCGGTGAGCCCGGAGAACGTCAGCGCGGCACGGCTGTCGGTCTTGACCGGCGCATTGGCATCGACGTTGAGATAGGCGACCACGTGCGCCGGATCGTTCGGCGCAAAGCCGACTTTCGACACTTCGCCGATCTTGATGCCGTTGAAGCCGACGGCCGCGCCCGGAACCAGACCGCCGACCGAGCCGGTGAAGATCACCGCGACCGTTGCCCGCGGACCGGACTGGTTGCCCTTCAGCAGCCAGTAGGCACCGGTGAAGCCAGCGATGATGACCGCCAGAACGAAGAGACCGACTGTGACGAGATTGGCGCGGGTTTCCATCTGTTCAGTCTCTCATTCGAGCGCGGCGCGACCGCGCGCCCCGTGAAAATAGGCCTGGATCCACGGGTGGTCAAAGGCAAGTACCTGGGCAAGCGGCCCTTCGGTCAATACTTTGCCCGACGATAGCACCGCGACGCGGTCGCACACGGTCAGCAGGCTGTCGAGGTCGTGCGTCACCATGAAGACGGTCAGGCCGAGGGTATCCCTGAGCTTGGCGATGAGCTGGTCGAACTGGCCGGCGCCGATCGGGTCGAGCCCCGAGGTCGGCTCGTCCAGGAACACGATCGCCGGATCGAGCGACAGCGCCCGGGCGAGCGAGGCACGCTTGACCATGCCGCCGGAGAGTTCGGCCGGGAACTTGTCCGCCGCATCCGATTGCAGACCGACCATCTCGATCTTGAGGCGCGCCAGATCGTCCATCAGCCGGTCAGACAGCTGCATGTGCTCGCGCATCGGCACCTGGATGTTCTGCTTCACCGTCAATGAGGAGAACAGCGCGCCGTTCTGGAACAACACGCCCCAGGCGCGCTCGATCCGATGGCGGACGCGACTGTCGACCTCGTCGAGATCGTACCCGTGCACCGTCACGCGCCCGGAGCGCTTGCGGTTGAGCCCGAGGATGGAGCGCATCAGCACCGACTTGCCGGTCCCGGATCCGCCGACGACGCCGAGGATCTCGCCGCGATAGACGTCGAGATCGAGCCCGTCGAGCACGGTCTGCGCGCCGAAGCCGACGGTCAATCCCCTGACGGTGATGATCGGCTCGCGCCGGGCAGCGGGCGCATTGGGGCCCGGCCCGTCGACGCCCGTCACCAGTCGCATGTTGGCGGCCTGCGGCATGTCACACACCCACCGCAGCGAAGAAGATGGCGAAGAAGCCGTCGACGACGACGACGAAGAAGATCGATTTCACCACCGCCATCGTGGTGTGCTGGCCAAGCGATTCGGCGCTGCCGGCGACCTTGAAGCCCTCGACCGTGGCGATCAGCCCGATGATCAGCGCCATGAACGGCGCCTTGGAGAAGCCGACGAAGAACGTCTGCAGATCGACCGCCTCCCGGAGCCGCGAGGCGAAGACCTCGCCGGGAATATTGGTAAAGGCAGCAGCATCCAGCGCCGCGCCGAGCAGAGCGGCGATATCGGCGATGAAGGTGAGGATCGGCACGGCGGTAATCAGCGCCAGGATCCGCGGCAGGATCAGAACTTCGGTCGGGTCGAGGCCGAGCACGCGCAACGCGTCGATCTCTTCGCGCATCTTCATCGAGCCGAGTTCGGCGGTGATGGCGCTGCCCGAGCGGCCGGCCACCATGATGGCGGTCAGCAGCACGCCCAATTCGCGCAACGTCAGCATGCCGGCGAGATCGACGACGTAGAGGTCGGCGGAGAAGCGGCGGAAGTAGAAGGCGCCCTGGTGCGCCAGGATGCCGCCGATCAGGAACGACATCAGCGCGATGATCGGCACCGCCGCCATGCCGGTGCGCTCCAGGTGCGTCACATAGGAGGCGAAGCGGAACCGGCTGCGCAGCGTCAGCCAGCGGAAGATTCCGATCGTCGCGCCGCCGAGAATGTCGAGCGCCAGCCCCAAGTCCTCGGCGAAGCTGATCCCCAGGCGTCCGAGATGCGCCAGCGCGCTGAGCGCGCCGTACGACCGGCGCAGCGGCGCAACGGCCGGCTTCACGCCCTCGGCCACCGCCTCGATGAGGGTGCGCTTGGTGTCGTCGAGATTGGCGATCTTGAGCCGGTCGCCGGCGGCCACGAACAGCCGGTTGAGCAGGAGGGCGCCGGCGGTGTCGAGGCGGCCGATGGCACCGAGATCGACGACGATCGACTTGGCCGCAGCGAAGGCCTTGGCCTCGCCGGCGACCTTGCGGCGAAGGGCCCGCCGTCCATCGACCCCGATCAATTGGGCGAGAATCGCTTCCATCTTCGGCGCAAGACGGATCGTCCAGTCGCCGGCGGGCGTGGCTATGACCTCGCCGGCCTCGGCGACGAACGATAACGACGGATCTTCCACCGACAAATCGGCCGGTGCGTGGCGACCTGCCATGCGCTCATCCCAGCTTGCCGACCACCTGACGGCTTCGACGTCCACGGGCTGCCGCGGACGATGTCGGCCTCGGCTCGTCTGGCACGCTCCGCCGCGTGCAAATCGGCACTATCTGCAATATGGCGTACTCGTTCGTCGATCTGTCGGCAAGATCCTGACGACAAAACGGAAAATGTTTGCGGCGATGTTGCGCCGGCGCGACAGCCCGCAGCGACAGCCCGCGAGCAGTTCAGCTGTACTCCTCCCCGGACGGGTAAGCCAATCGTCACTTCTGCCCGGCGCATTCAATTGAAATGCGGCTGAGGAGTTTAGATCATTGCGTCGATCCATACGGATGAAAGCGCAGGTCTACAGGGGATGCACGATCGAATTTCATTGAGTATCTTGAAGAACGTTGCATTGATGGGCAGGCGGAGCAGTCCGAGCAAAGCATGAACCCTGCTCGATACGTCGCTGGAGCGGCTTTCGCCGAGCTTGAGTACCCGTGCCGGGGCGGACGACCCGGCCGCGCGGGTGCCCTTGCGGCAGCCACAGGCGCCGATTGCAGGACTCGCCATCGCCATCAGTCAGACCAGCAAGGTCGTCACCCTAGAGGATGCTTTCAGATGGAATGGCTCGGCGATCCATCGATGTGCTGAATCACTGCTCTATGAAGAGTTGGAGAAGCGCTGATTCAACTGTCACATGCTTCCATGTGACAGTATCGTGCTCTGGTGCCGACCGGCGCGACGGTGCTCGGCACGACCAGCCAATCCGGCCAGTTGATCCTGCACGTGCTTGCGCGCCTGAACCGACCGGCGGCCCGGCAACGACCGGCAGCGGCGCGGCGCGTGACCCGGCACAGCCTGTTCGTCCGACTGGGCTCGTCCGATTGGCGGCGGCAGCTTAAACTTCACGAAAGGGTCCATGGGCTATCGTGACAAGCCTCGTTCGGCGGCGCGGAACGGCCGGAAGGTGGCAAACCGTATCCAGGCGGCGGATCCCGCGCTCGGCAGCGAACTCTGCGTGATAGAGTGATGACGGCAGTGTGATTCCAGATCCCGGGCCGAACGCTGTTGGCTGGCCGCAGCAAGGCGTAGGGACTCGGGAGCGCCCGCTGACAGCGAGTGTAACTGTGAGACCGAATGACGATGAGCTCTGAAGCGACGCCGTTGGCCATTGAGGACTATGACGCGATCGAAGCGGCGGTGATGGAAACGGCACGCGGCCGTTGGTTCCTCACAGAATACGCCCGCCGGCATCGTCAGGCCGACACGCTCACCATCGTCGAGACGCTGGAGCGCATCGAGCGCACCATCAACCGCCAGCGCAAGGTGCCCGACATCGACCGCATCCGCCTGGATCTGGCGGATATGGCCGAAGCGATTATCCGCACCAAGCAAGAAATCTTCCAGATGAAAGTGGAGGCGGACGAGGGCGGTCGCTTCGCCGAAGCCTCCAACGAACTCGATGCCATCGTTTCGCAGACCGAGCAGGCGACCGAGACCATCCTGCAGAATGCCGAGAAGGCGCAGGAATTAGCCTGGACCTTGCGCGAGAACGGCGCCGTTCCGGAACTCTGCGACCAACTCGACGAACACATCACCGAGATCTACACCGGCTGCTCGTTCCAGGACCTGACCGGCCAGCGTACGCGCAAGGTGGTCACCGTGCTGCGCTACCTGGAAAGCCGTATCAACTCCATGACCGGCATTTGGGGAATAGACGAGGTTGACGACAACACGGGCGCCGACGGTGCCAAATCCGACGAGCACCGCGACAGCCTTCCCTCGCTGGTCGAGGCGGTCGAATCCGCCCCGCACTTCGAATTCGACAATTCGCTGTCGAACCCGTTCGACACCCGCCCCGACGCCCACCTGCTGAACGGACCGCAATTGGTCGGCCGTGGCATCGACCAAACCGACGTCGACAGCCTGATGGACGACCCGATGTCCGCCGACGACTTCGTCGCGGTGCGTGCCGGCGATACGCACAGCGATGCCGCCGAGCCGATGTTGCAGTTCGCCGCCATCGACGAGACCGTCGGCGAAGTCGCGGGCGAGGCCGAGGTCGACGCCGTGGCGCCTGTCGCCGCAGCGATGGCAGCCGCAGAGCCGGTGGCTACAGCCGAAGATGCCGCCGTCGCGGAAGAGGCCGTCATCGTCGAAGAGGCCCCCGCCGCCGAGGATGCCATCGCCGCCGAAGCCGCCACCATCGCCGCCGAAGCCGATATGTTCGCCGACGCCGACGTATTCGTGATCAGTACCACCCCGGCGAATCCGCCGGCGGTAGTGCCGGAAGCGCCCGCCGCCGCGCCGTCGCGCGCACCGATCCGCAGCGCCGCCATCGGCAATACCGCGCTCGCCGTCTCGCCGGCCGCCATGATCGTCGCTGCGCCCGATGCCTCGCCGGCGCTGATGGTGGTGAAGTCGGAAGACCCGATCGCCAACCTGTCGTCCGCGGAAAAGCTGATCGTCTTCGGCTGATCCGCAGATCGATTGCATGGTCCGGATGTCAAAGCTCGACGCCGCCGCTGTCAGCTGGCGAGCGCTCTCGTCATCACCGCCGGATCGATATTGCCGCCGGAGATCACCGCCACCACGACTTTGCCGCGGACATCCACCTTGCCGGTCAACAGCGCGGCGAGCGCCACCGCCCCGCCCGGCTCGGCGACGAGCTTCAGTTCGCGCGCGGCAAAGCCGACTGCCGCCAAAGCCTCTTCATCGGTGACGACGAGACCTCGACTGATGCGGGTGCGGTTGACGGCGAACGACGTCTCGCCCGGCCGCTGCGCCAACAGCGCGTCGCAGATCGAGCCGGAGGGATGGGCATTGCCGAGGCGCTCGCCGGCTGCGAGGCTCCGCGCCGTATCGTCGAATCCGGCCGGTTCGACGGTATAAATCTCGGCTGTGGGCACTTGGTCCTTGATCCCGAGCGACACACCGGCGGTCAGCCCGCCGCCGCCGCAACACACGAACACCGCCTCCGGCTGCAGCCCCAGCGCCGCCAGATCCTCGACCACCTCGAGCCCGATGGTCCCCTGCCCGGCGATGACCTTGAGGTTCTCGTAAGGATGCACGATCGAGCCGCCGACCGCCTCCGCCGCTGCCCTGGTCAGCGCGTCGCGATCCTCCGTCGCCCGATCGTAGGTGACGACCTTGGCGCCCATCGCCTCGGTGCGCTGCCGTTTGATCGTGGGCGCATCGCTCGGCATGATGATGGTGGCTGCCGCGCCGAGCAACCGCGCCGCCTCTGCGACGCCCTGGGCGTGGTTGCCCGACGAACAGGCGAAAATACCATGCGCGCGCTCTGCGACGCTGAGCGACGAGACCGCGTTGTAGGCGCCGCGGAACTTGAACGAGCCGGTGCGCTGCAGGCATTCCGGCTTCAGGAACACGGTCGCGCCGGTCAATTCATCGAGCAGCGCCGAGCGGATGAGCGGCGTCCGGATGGCCTTGCCGCGAATGCGCTCGGCAGCGGCGCGGACATCGGCCAAGGTCGGCAGGGCCGACGCTTGGGCGAACGACTGGGTCGGTTCGGTCATCTGATCCTCCGAAAGAGCTGACCGTACTGCCCGGGACGCCCATCGGCAAGCCGTCGGCAACCGATCTTGCCGGTCTCACTTCGCCTTCAGAAGATCGCGGATCTCTTCCAGCAGCACGTCCGAGCGCGGCGGAGCCGTCGGCTTGACCGCTTCCGCCTTCTTCATCCGGTTCATCGCCTTGACCACCAGGAACAGCACGGCGGCGACGATGACGAAATTGATGGCGACGGTGATGAACTGGCCGTAGCCGACCGCCGCACCCAGTTCCTTCGCCTTGGCGTAGGTGGCCGGCGCCGCCGTGCCGGCCGCCAGCGCTTTCAACGACAGGAAGTAGTTGGAGAAGTCGAGCCCGCCGGTGACGGCACCGATGATCGGCATGAAGATGTCGTTGACGACGCTGTCGACGATTTTGCCGAACGCCGCGCCGATGATCACGCCGATCGCCAGGTCGACGACATTGCCCTTGAGTGCGAATTCCCGGAATTCTTTCAGCATGGACGCCCCCGTCGCTTGGCCGCGCCTGCCTCGGCGCCGCCGGATGTGCAACGGGACGATGATGACGGAAGGCGCCGCCGCTCGCAATCGACGCAAGGCCGGACCATGCGCCGGCTCAGGCCGCCGCGCCCGCCTCCGGCTCGGATCTGTCGGACAATTGCTGCTCCGGCACGGCCAACGG
Organism: Ancalomicrobiaceae bacterium; assembly: GCA_031291595.1. GTDB lineage: Bacteria > Pseudomonadota > Alphaproteobacteria > Rhizobiales > Ancalomicrobiaceae > CAIYYN01. The sequence continues at coordinate 11,632 of JARLIU010000151.1, forward strand.
CGGCAACTCCAGCACCGAGCGGAAGCGCTGGATCGCCGCGAGCGTGTGCGGCTCCATCTCCTCGACCGCGCCAACGATATAATCGACCACCGCGATCGCTCGCGTCCGTTCGTCCGCGCCCTTCAGCAATTTCGGCAGCGCCTCGATCGCCTGATCGAGTTCGAATTCGACGATCACCGTCTGCTCGTTGATGAGGTCGGCCCGTCGCTCCGCCCCGAGCGACTTGAACGGCTCGCGGTGGGTCAGGACGTTGGCCGAACGCTCGAGCCGCGAGCGGCGCACGTTGCCGCGGGCATTGGCGAGAACGATCAGCATGCGGATGACGCCTTCCGCGAATCCGCCGCGCTCGATATTGCGCAATTGCGCCTGCACGCTCGGCAGCAGCCGCAGTTCGTCCACGCCGCGCCGCCGGCGCTGGTAGTCGTTGACCCGGCCGACAAAGCGCATCATCGGCGAGGCGTAGAGGCTGAAGAACATGAGTTCCCAGGCTGCGTCGCGCATGTCGCGGGCGAAGTCGATCGCCTGCTCGATGCCGGCGAACCACAGCTTCTCGGCATCACGCAACGGGTCGCCCGGATCGATGCTGTGCCGGTCGGCCTTGACCCGTTCGGCCAGATGGGCGAGCGGCACCGCGGCCGGATTGCGATCGGAAAAGACCGCCCGCTGCACCCGCGCCGGGTTCAGCGCCCGGAATGCCGCGGCGCTCTCCTCCGTCACCGCCGCCTGCACCACCGGCCGCAGGCTGAGGTCATAGATCTCGGCGGCGATCTCGGATAGCCGCGACACCGCGGCAAAGGCGGATTCCTCCTCGCGGCCGGAATCGAGCGCGCGGATGTCGTCGAGCTTGCGCTCATGGAAGGAGACGACGAAATGCGTGTCGACGCCCTGCCCCACCTCATCGTCGATCTTCATTTCGTAAAGGCCGGGAGCGAGTGCCTCGATGGTCTTCAACGTCGAGGCCACTTCGGTATGTTCCCGCTTGGCGATCGACGAGGAGACGAAGATGCCGAGGTGGCCGACCTTGTCGTGCACCATGTAGAGGATGCGCTGGCCTCTGAGTTTGATCTCGTCTTCGCTGGAATAGGTATCGAGGATCCAGTTCAACGCCTGCTGCGGCGGGGTGATATTGTCGCCGAACGACGCGAACACGATGATCGGCGAACGGATGAGCTTCAAGTCCACCCGCTTTCCGTGTTCCAGCAGTGCCTCGCCGCGCGCCAACTTGTTGCCGACGAACAACTCCTCGACGACCCAGCGGATCTCCGCCTCGTTCATGAAGTGGAAGCCGCCCCACCAGCGCTCGAACTCGAGGAAGCGCTCGCGCCCGCCTTCCGGATCGGCGAACAGATCGACGTATTTGCCGAACAGCGTGCGCGACGGATTCAAGAGTTCGAAATTCGACACCAGATGCGCGCCGTCGAATTCGCCGTTGCCGAGATCGGAGATGACGAGCGACGGCACGACGCCGCCCAAGAGACCGCCGTTGTAGCGCATCGGGTTCTCGCCGATGCGGCCGGACCAATAGGCGAGCGGCGCGCCGTTGATGACCAGCGGCCCGGTGATGTCGGGATTGGTGGCGGCGACCAGCATCGCCGCCCAACCGCCCTGGCAATTGCCGACGATGATCGGCTTCGGCGCCCGGGGATGCCGCCTCGACACCTCGCGGATGAATTGCGCCTCGGCCCGGGCGACATGCGCCAGCGTCTGGCCGGGCATCGGATGGGGATGGAAGGCGACGAAATACACGGGATGACCGTCCTTCAGCGCGACGCCGACCTGGCTGTCCGGCTTGAAGCCGCCGATGCCGGCGCCATGCCCGGCACGCGGATCGATGATCACATAGGGCCGCTTCCAGTCGTTCACCCTGACGCCCGCCGGCGGCTTGATGTGGAGCAGGAAGTAGTTGACCGGCTCGCGCATGTCGGCGCCGTCGCTGACCACCTCGTAGTCGTAGATCAGCACCGGCGGCGTGCCGGCCGCCTCGTGGGCAACGTCGTTGTTGCCGCGCTCGCGTAGGGTATCCAGGGTGAGGATCGTCCGCTCGGCGGCGTCGCGGCTGTAGGCGCTGACGAGATCGAACCAGGACGGCCCGCCCGATAGCTGCGCGACGCGCTGCTGCCAGCGCTGCCAGTCTTTGAACCGGGCTTCAGTGCGGGCAAGATGGCTTGCGGCGATGCGCGGCCACTGCGCCGACATCGACGTGGCGAGAAACCCCGCCTGCTCGGAGGCATAGCGCCCGGCGAGCGCAGCCAGCGCCGGCCAGTTGTTGACACTGAAGGTCGGTCCCACGGCCAAGGCTCCTGTTGTTCCCCTTCCCCGGCCCCCTCCGCCGGCTTCGGCGGGTCGCTGAAGCCACGGCGAGGGCTGTTGCGAAGCGGCGTCCGGCGGCGGCGCTGGAGCGGGATGGCGAAAACTGCGTGCGGGTTTTCGCCCTCAATTCCGCTCTGGCTCGTTGCCGCCCGATCGTCACGTGCGGCGGCAATTCTGGCGATGATGTGGAGCCGAAACGTCCGCGCCGCGGCGTCAGCCGTTCGCTCGAGCCGCCCGGGTCTTTGCTGCGGGCCGATCGCCCGGCTCGCTTCCCGCACACTCATCTTCGCCAGGGCCGGCCGCGTCACCTCGGTACGGCTGTTCCGGCCGCGCTGTCAGCCGAAAGTATAGTTCAGTGACACCATTATAAACGCCGCGATTAACTCGCCGTAAATGTGCAGGAAGATGACGCCGATATAAGCAATATGTCTATATCACAAGATCAAATTTCGTCACAATGCAGAGGGCCCCGCGCGCCGGCAGAACCGGCGTCACGAGGCCCCCATGCCACCGAAAGCGCCGGCGGCCGTTGTTCGCAGCACCTGTTCGCAGCGCCGCGTCAGCAGCCGCACCCGCGACCGCTGACGATCCGACGGACCCTCACTCCCCCGCGACCAAGGCTCCGTCGCCGCCAATCTCATGCGCCGTGACAGTCGACGAGGCATAGGCCTTGTAGCACTCGTAGACGCCGGCGACGAAGACGATGACGACGATGGTGGCAAAGATCGCCGCCAGACTTGCATCGAGGTAGTTGTTGAAGATGATGCGGCGCATCTCTTCCGTGCTCTTGGCAGGCGCCAGCACCTTGCCGCTGGCGAGCGCCTCGGCGAAGCGGTTGGCATTGGCGATGAAGCCGATCTTGACATCCGGATGGAATACTTTCTCCACCCCGGCGGCAACGGTGCACACCGTCAGCCACAACGTCGGCACGATCGTCACCCAGGCGAACCTTTCACGCTTCATCTTGAACAGGATCACAGTGCACAGCATCATGGCGATCGCTGCCAGCATCTGGTTGGCGGCGCCGAACAGCGGCCACATGGTCCAGATGCCGCCGAGCGGATCGAGCACACCGGCATAGAGGAAGTACCCCCACGCCGCCGCGGCCACGCCGGAGCCGATGATGTTGTTGACCCAGGATTCGGTGGCGCGGAACGACGGAATGAGGTTGCCGACGACGTCCTGGATGAGGAAGCGGCAGACGCGCGTGCCGGCGTCGACCGTGGTCAGAATGAACAGCGCCTCGAACAGGATGGCGAAGTGGTACCAGATTGCCGCCAGCACCTTGCCGCCGAGGAAGCCCGACAGGATAGTGGCCATGCCGACGGCGAGCGTCGGCGCGCCGCCGGTCCTGGACAGGATGGTCTTCTCGCCGATATCGCTCGCCACCTGGGCCAGCATCTCCGGCGTCACCGTAAAGCCCCAACTGGTGATGGTCTGGGCGGCGCCGGCTATGTCGGTGCCGATGGCCGCGGCGCCGGAGTTCATGGCGAAATAGACGCCGGGATGGATCACGCTCGCCGCCACCATCGCCATGATGGCGACGGCCGATTCCATCAGCATGCCGCCGTAGCCGATGAAGCGGATCTGGCTTTCGCTCTCGATCATCTTCGGCGTCGTGCCGGAAGCGATGAGCGAATGCCAGCCCGAGACCGCACCGCAGGCGATGGTGATGAACAGGAACGGGAATATGCTGCCCGACCACACCGGACCGGTGCCGTCGATGAACTTCGTCACCTGCGCCATCTGCAATTCAGGCCGGACGATGATGATGCCGATGGCGAGCAACGCGATGGTGCCGACTTTCAAGAAGGTCGACAGGTAGTCGCGCGGCGCCAACAGCATCCATACCGGCAACACCGAGGCGACAAAGCCGTAGAGGATGACGAGGATGGCCAAGGTCGGGCCGGACAGGTCGAACCAGACGGCGATTTCCGGCATCTCGGCGATCGAGCGGCCGTAGACGAGCGATGCAAGCAACAGCACGGCGCCGATCAGCGACATCTCGCCGATGCGGCCCGGCCGGATGAAGCGGCCATAGACGCCCATGAACAGGGCGATCGGCATGGTGCAGGCCACCGTGAAGGTGCCCCACGGGCTGCCTTTCAGCGCATTGACCACCACGAGGCTCAAGACCGCGAGCAGGATGATCGAAATGAGGAGGATGCCGATGGCGGCGATCGCCCCGACCACCGGCCCCATCTCCGAGCGGATCATGTCGGGAAGCGAGCGGCCGTCGCGCCGTGTCGACAGGAACAGGACCGTCATGTCCTGCACGGCTCCGGCGAAGACGACGCCGGCGAGGATCCACAACGTACCCGGCAGATAGCCCATCTGCGCGGCAAGCACGGGGCCGACCAGCGGACCGGCACCGGCGATGGCGGCGAAATGATGCCCGAACAGCACCCAGCGATTGGTCGGCACGTAGTCGAGACCGTCGTTGCGCCGAAACGCGGGCGTCAGCCGCTTGGCGTCGACGCCGAACACCTTGCCCACAATGAAATAGGCATAGAACCGATAGGCGATGGCGTAGACGCACACCGCGGCGATGACCAGCCAGGCAGCGTTGACCGGCTCCCCGCGCGACAGGGCGATGATGGCGAACGCCAAAGCGCCCAACACCGTAACGCCGCCCCACGTCAATTTCTCTTTTGTACTCATGACCCCACCCTCTTTGACCTGCTTCTTGGCGGTCAGCTTGGGCCCTCATCCTCCCTGTGAAAAAGGTCGCGGCCATGCCGCCGGATGAGGTACCTCCCGCAAGTACCATACCGTCAAGAGGGTAGATTTTGATAGATCCGCGTAAGCACTTGCCAAGCATGCCGCGGCACGTCGCCGACCTGAAAACGCCGGCAGATCTGGATTGAAATTGTCCTTCGTCTTGGGATACCGTCAGCAACAACCGCGCATGCGGCCGTTGCTGACGGTGTAGCGTGCATCCTGACGTTCGCGGAAGAACTCCTCGTACGTCATGACTGGCAGAGTGGGATGCAGGGCCTTGCGGTGCGCGACATAGGCGTCGTAGTCGGGTACGCCGACCATCAATCGGGCCGTCTCCGCTACGCGGTCACAGACGAACTGTGCCTGTTCGATCACCTTCCGGCCGATACGCATCCCGGACATGGCTCACTCTCCTGCCGCTAAGGCCGCGCCGATTTCGCGGGTCGTGTCCTTCGGATTGCCGAGTGCCTTGCGGATCTCGATGAACGCGAACACCAGCGTTGCCAGCACGATCGCGGTGAAAGCCAGCGACAGCGTGGCGTTGACGTAGTTGTTGAAGATGATGCGGCCCATTTCGCCGACCGACTTGGCCGGCGCCATCAGCTTGCCCTCGGCCAGAGCGGCACCGTACTTGGAGGCGCTGGCAAGGAAGCCGATCTGCGGATCGGGATGGAAGGCCTTTTCAAGCCCGGCCACCACGGTGCAGATCACCAGCCACGCCGTCGGGAACAACATGATGATGGCGGTCTTCTCGCGCTTCATCTTGAACACCACCACGGTGCAGAAGATGAGGGCGATCGCCGCCAGCATCTGGTTGGCTGTGCCGAACAGCGGCCACATGGTGCGGATGCCGCCGAGCGGATCGACGACGCCGGCATAGAGGAAGTAGCCCCAGCACAGGCACGACAGCGCCGAACCGATGATGGTGTTGATCCAGCTGTTGGTGGCGCGGAACGCCGGAACGAAGTTGCCGATGAGGTCCTGGATCATGAAGCGGCAGACGCGCGTGCCGGCATCGACCGTGGTCAGGATGAACAGCGCCTCGAACAGGATGGCGAAGTGATACCAGATGCCGGCCAGTGCCTTGCCGCCGAGGAAGCCGGACAGAATGCTGGCCATGCCGACGGCCAGCGTCGGAGCGCCGCCGGTACGCGACATGATGGTCAACTCGCCGACGTCCTTGGCCATCTGGGTCAGGTGTTCGGGAGTGACGACGAAGCCCCAGTTGGTGATGATTTCCGCTGCATGCACAGGGTCGGTGCCGATGAGCGCCGGCGAGGAGTTCATGGCGAAGTAGACGCCGGGATGAATGACGGTGGCCGCGATCATCGCCATGATGGCGACGAAGGATTCCATCAGCATGGCGCCGTAGCCGATAAAGGCGACTTGGCGTTCATTCTCGATCATCTTCGGGGTGGTGCCCGAGGCGATCAGCGCATGCCAGCCCGAAACAGCGCCGCAGGCGATGGTGATGAACAGGAACGGGAACACGCTGCCCGCCCAGACCGGGCCGGTACCGTCGACGAACTTGGTGATCGCAGGCATCTGCAGGTCAGGCCTGACGATGATGATGCCGATGGCCAGAAGCGTGATGACGCCGATCTTGAGGAAGGTCGACAGATAGTCGCGCGGCGCCAGCAGCATCCACACCGGCAGCACCGAGGCGACGAAGCCATAGCCGATGATCATCATCGCCAGCGTCTTGGCATCATAGTTGAACCACGCGGCGAGCGCCGGAGTCTCGGAGACCGTGCGGCCATAGACGAGCGCAATGAGCAGCAGGACGGCGCCGATCAACGACATCTCGCCGATGCGGCCCGGACGGATGAAGCGGCTGTAGAACCCCATGATCAGGGCGATCGGGATGGTGCAGGCGACGGTGAACGTGCCCCACGGGCTTCCCTGCAGCGCCATGACCACGACCATCGCCAGAACGGCGAGCACGATCAGGCAGATGAGGAACACGCCGAGACCGGCAACCGCCCCTGCGCCCGGCCCCATTTCCGAACGGATCATGTCGGCGAGCGACTTGCCGTCTCTCCGGGTCGAGAAGAACAGCACGGTCATGTCCTGCACCGCTCCGGCGAACACGACGCCGGCGAGGATCCACAGCGTTCCCGGCAGATAGCCCATCTGCGCCGCGAGCACGGGACCGACCAGCGGGCCGGCGCCGGCGATGGCGGCAAAATGGTGGCCGAACAGCACCCAGCGGTTGGTCGGCACGTAGTCGAGGCCGTCGTTACGCCGGTGGGCCGGCGTCAGCCGCTTGACATCGACCCCGAACACCTTGTCCGCGATGAACAGTGCATAGAACCGATAGGCGATGAAGTAGATACAGACCGATGCCACCACCAGCCATGCGGCATTGACCGATTCGCCACGGGCCAGCGCCACGATGGCGAACGATACCGCGCCCAGCAGCGCAACGCCTCCCCACGTCAATTTTTCCTGCAACGTCATGATCCCTGCCCCTTTTGGTCTGGTTATGTCGGATCAATCGTGGCCTCACCCCGGCTCGGCGTCGTGTCGCGTCGAGACTCGATCGGATGGGCCACCTCCCAATTGGACCATACTGCATCGACAGCGACAGGTGGAAGGTCCGCGTAAGCCCTCTGTCAGCCTAGAAGCCGGGTTTCAGCGCTGAAATCGCTGTCCAACCGTGCCCGCCCCGCCGAAATCGCATGCCGGCCGGGCGCCTACCTCATCGCCCGGGGCTCGACCTCTTCGTCCCGGGGCATGATTCACATATGAAAAATCGGATCTTTTGTGCTGTACCCGATCAAATCCCGAAGATCGCCGGCCACCAGCCCAGCCCGACGAGCACGCTGCCGGCGACGCCGGGAATGAGCGGCAGGAAGCGCCGCGACAGTTTGACGCTCTGCCGCTTGAGGATGCGCTCGCCCAGCCAGACGCTCCAGACGAACCCGGCGAGGAACAATCCGCCCCGCACCGCATGCACGCCGGCCGCGCCGAACACCGTGTATTTGAGTGGCTCCAGCAGCATGGCGCCGAGCCCGATGGTGAGCGACATCAGCGCCACCGGCGCGTATTGGTAGCCGAGTTCGGTGAAGACTTCGCCGAAGCTTCCCACAGCCCCGACTTTGCGCGCCGTCCAGGCGGAGGCCGCCGTCAGCGCCCCGAGGATGGCAGTGAGCAGGGCCATGGCGCCAAGCATGAAGCCGACGATGGTGACGAAGTCGAGCCACATGAAGGTCTCGCCCTGCTCGGGATGCACGCTCATCAGCCACGCAGGACCGATATCGGTGATCCAATCCCAGCCGTGGGCGATCGCCCATTCGCCGATCTGCTGGCGCATGTCCTGATACTGCGGCAACACCAGCCAGAGAAAGCCGCCGAGCGCCACGCCGGTGTCGAGGAACAGGAACCAGGCCTCGGCCTTGTTGGCGCGATGATCGCGGATCTCTTCCACTTCGGTGCCCGGGCGCCGGAGTTCGAGCCGCATGCTGCCGCTGGCATTCGGATTCACGCAGCGGAAACAGGCGATGCAATGTCGCGATTCGCACTTGCGCGGCAGGTCGATCATCGTCGGGCAGGCACCGCGCTCGGTATAGGCGTCGCCGCCGGGCAGCCGGATCTTCGGCGTGAATTGCGCGATGCCGAGCCGCGAATACAGCCCGAGCACGCGGCCGATCGGGCACAGGTGCCGACACCAAACCCGCTTGTTGCGGCCATAGGCCCAGCCGAAAGCGATGGCCACCAGCATCATGCCGCCGAACAGCCCGGCGGCCGCCTCCGGGTGATCGCGCACGCCGAGCGTCTGGCCGTAGAGGGTCGTCAGGATGAAGCTGATTGCCGGCGTGCCTTCCCAGCGGATCCAGGCCGGGATCTTCAGCTGCGGCCCGTAGCGGTTGGCGAGTTCGGAGGCCGCCCCCATCGGACACAGCGCGCCGCACCACAGCCGCCCGAACACGATCACGGTGAGAAACACCAGCGGGAACCACAGACCCCACAGCAGGTAGTTGAGCGCCAGCGTCAGATTGGTGAGGGCGCTGGCGCCCGCCGGCGGATCGGGCAGCAACGGCGGCAGTCCGACGACGACGAGAAAGACGCCGAACATCGCCAGCTGCAGCCATTGCACATGCCGGCGTCCGACCACCGCCGTCGTCTCGATCGCCGTGGCAAGCCGCTCCAGCCGCGTCGGGCGATCGGGGGGTGCAACTTCGACGGGCGCGATCGGATCCATGAGATGTCTGGAAGTCATGTGGTTCATGGCGGGCTCGCGGACACGTTTCGCTATCGTTGTACCGCGCCTATTCTCCGAGATGAATGATATTTGTCAAAAGAGTTTGTCCGATACGATCGTCGAACTCGCCAGAGTAGATGCCGGCAGGGAATTTAGAACTTTTATTGTTTGGAAGATTTCCAAATCTATATAGCAGAATACCTGAGTGACAGCTGCGTTGGACGCCGCTAAATGTGCGATGGTGAATTCGGTCACCCCCGTACCGATCGGTCCTCGCACAAGGATGCCCCCGCCATGCGTCTTCTCCTCCCTGTCCTCGTTGCTGCCACGGCGCTGGCTGCCGCTCCCGCCGCGGCCAAGGAATATCCGATCGGCAAGCCGCAGACGGCCGCCGGCATGGAGGTCGCCGCCGTCTACCTGCAGCCGATTGAAATGGAACCGGCCGGCATGATGCGCGAGGCCAAGGAATCCGACGTGCATATGGAGGCCGACATCAAGGCGGCCGAGGACAATGCCAACGGCTTCGCCAAGGGCGACTGGATTCCCTATCTGGTCGTGACCTACAGCCTGGCAAAGGACGGCAAGGACGTGGTGAAGGGCGATTTCATGCCGATGGTCGCCTCCGACGGTCCGCACTACGGCGACAACGTCAAGCTCGCCGGTCCCGGCAAATACACGCTGACGCTGGACATCCAGCCGCCGTCGGCCAATATGCACGTTCACTTCGGCCGCCACGTCGACAAGGAAACCGGCGTCGCCCCTTGGTTCAAGCCGCTGACGCTGAAGTATGATTTCGTCTACACCGGCACGGGGAAGAAAGGTGGCTACTGATCGTTCCTTCCGCACGCTTCTCCTGGCGCTGGTGCTCGTGGCGGGATGTCCAGCCGCTGCCCAAGCCGGCGATCCCGTCTTCACCATCGAGTTCAACGACGGCAAGGTGACGCCGAACCGCCTCGACGTACCGGCCAACGTGCGGATCGAACTGCAACTCTCCAATGTCGGCAAAACGCCGGCGGAGTTCGAGAGCACCAAGCTGCGCAAGGAAAAGGTGCTCGCTGCCGACAGCAAAAGTTCCATGGTGATCAAGGGACTGGCGCCGGGCGAATACGAATTCTTCGACGATTTCCACCCCGACACGCCACCCGCGGTGCTGGTGGCGAGATAGCCGGACGGCGGCGCGCCCGACGCTTCGCCGGTAGAGTTCGCCGAAGCCCCGCGATGGCAAGCGGCCCGGCATGTTTTCGGCGCAGCTCAGCCGGCGGTCACGGGCCGTTTCGGACACCGGCCCAGGCTTCACGCGGTTCTGGCGGCACGCTATGGTGCGCGGCCCATCGAGCGGGCGGCGGCGTCCGCTGGCCGGGCAACGGCCCGAATGTGCCATAACGCGCTGCTCTGGCACAACAATTACGGACACCGATCCAGCAGGGACCCGATGACATCCTCTCTTGTCGCTTGGCTGCGCTACGAGGTGATTCACGTCTGGGGCCTGGTGATGGGGATGCGGGCGATCAATGTCGGCAATCTCGATGCCGGCGTCGACGCGCCCGCCGTGCCGACCCGGGCGCAGTTGAACCAATGGGGTCGCGCCGCCTACGCCAACCTGTGGGCCGACATCGCAGCGACGCTCATGCCGCCCGATCGGCCCATGCAATCGGGACGCGGCCTCGAAATCGGCTGCGGCCAAGGCGAAGGTCTCGGCTACCTGACGACGGCGACGCCGCTGGACTGGGACGCCGTCGATCTGTCGTTGGCCGCGACGCTCATCTCGCGATGGCGTGGGCACAGGGTTCGCCGCGCCGCCAGCCAGGCCCTGCCCTACGCCGACGCAGCGTTCCAGGTCGTCGTCGCGGTTGAATCCGTGATGCTTTTTCCGGATGCGCAGCGCAGCCTCGGCGAGCTGCGGCGGGTGCTTGCCCCGGGCGGGCGCATCGGACTGGCCGAGTTTCGCCAAGCGGGTTGTGCAGACACGCGGGCACTGATCGACGCGGCCTGCGCCGCTTCCGGGTTGCGCTGCCTGTCCTTCGTCGATCGCACCGAAGCCGCGCGTCGCGCCATCATTCACGGCGAACCCGCGCGCGCCGCGCTGGCGCGCTGGATTCCCGGCTTCCTGCGTCGCCACTTTGCCGACACGCTGTCGCTTGAGGGAACGGCGCGGCATCGGCGCTGGCTCGACGGCAGCCATTGCTATTGGAGCGCCGTCCTCGCCCGCGCCGACGACTGATCGGCACGCGTTTTGTCGCAGGTCCCGGCAGCATCGACAGGTCGAGACGGTCCGGCGAGCCGGCGACATGTGGCCGGTTTGCTGCGCCTCGCCGCGGACGGTCTGCTGCACCTCACCGCGGCCACCGATCACGGACGGCGGAAGGCACAAGCCGCCGACATGCGAAGCCACGAACTCGCCGCGCGCCGCTGAGGATTTGTCGGCGTCTATATCCGATTGCGTGCCGCAACGGCACCGGCGGGACCATCACCGAGGTTGGCCCAAAATCCTGGCCAATCACTCCGACCGGTTAGATGGTGGGCGCGCACAGGATTGAACTGTGGACCCGCTGATTAAGAGTTACTTGCTCGACCGTTTCGCTGTGTCTCATGGATAACGGTAAACCATTGACATAACAAACATCAACAATTTTTCTTGCAACTTACAGTCACATGGTTTACCCCTCCTACGCACGTTGAAAAAGAGAATAGAAAGAGAATAGAAACACTGACGATGCGTGTGCATTTGACGGAGATCGCCGTCCGAGCTTTGAAGCCGGAGCCGGGCAAACAGTTCAAGGTGTGGGACACTGCCACGCCGGGCTTCGGCGTGCTCGTTGGTGAGCGTTCGAAATCCTGGATCGTAATGCACGGCGCACGCCGCGCGCTCAAGGTCATTGGCCGCTTCCCCGATGCGTCCCTCGCAACCGCGCGTGCAGAGGCCAAACGTATTCTCGCCACCGGGTCGCTTGCGCACGCCGCCGCGCACGTCGTTCGTTTTGATGAGGCATTCGCTGAATACATCGACGACCTACAACAACGCAGCCGTCCGAGCACCGCGAGGGATTACAAACGCCTCATCGCGCGGCACTTCGACTTCGGCTCGACGCCGCTGCCCGAGATCACACCTCAGCGCATTCTCAAACAACTCGACAAGATTAAGCACACGCCGTCCGAGCAGCGATACGCGCTCGTCGCCCTGAAGATATTCATGACGTGGTGCCAGCGGCGCTTCTATCTGAACAGCAGCCCGTGCGCCCAGTTGCAAGCCCGCGGAGCACCCGCGCCTCGTGAGCGAGTACTCACAGATACCGAACTTGCAACGGTGCTGTTAGAAGCTCGCAATACGCCGTACCCATTCGGCGCGATCGTCGAGCTTTTGATCTTTACCGGCCAACGCCGGGGCGAGATCGCTGCGTTGCGTTGGGAGTGGATCGACGACGAGGCAAGAACGATCACGCTTCCGTCTTCGATCACAAAAAACAAACGGGCTCACACGTTTCCCTACGGCGACATGGTGGCAGCCGCCATCGCAACAATTCCTCGCTTCAACGAATACGTGTTCCCCGCGGCACGCGACCGACTGAAGGAAAAGCCCGCGACGATTTTCAACGGGTGGAGCAAGCCCAAGGTTAAGCTCGACAAAGCATGTTCAATCGCACCTTGGACACTTCACGATTTGCGCCGTACGTTTGCAACCAACCTGGCAGCACTCGGCACGCCGATCCACATCACCGAGAAGCTGCTCAACCATGTCTCCGGCACGATCTCAGGTGTCGCTGCCGTTTACAATCGACATGCCTATATGGATGAGATGCGCGCCGCGATCACGGCATGGGAACGGCACCTTGATGGGTTACTCGACGAGACATCTCGATGATAATTTCTCGATTGAGTTCCAAGTCCACAATATCCGGAACCCGATTGCGTCCAACTAAAATGAGCCGGTCTCAAATTGATGCAGAATCCCCGTAGCCTATCCGGCTAACTCGAATCCGGTGATTGCCTCAAAGCTTGCACGCAGCTCGGCTTTCATTTCTTCGGCACTCATCAACTTCCCACAACCCGTCCTCAGGTCGTCCTCGCTTTGCTGAAGCGACGCCAAGAGTTCCTCTCGTGCCGCCTCTGTCACAATCGGCAGTTCCTCATAGGTGATCACCGGCTCGATGACATTGCCGGACTTCGGTGCGCGCGCCTGTCGGAAGCTGCTTGGTGTGGTTGTCCTCATGTTGGAATGTTGACACGCGAGCCGCCGATTGCAAAGTCGTGACCCCAATTCCCCTTCTATGGGGATAACCCGGCAGTCGCGTCCGCCGTCGGGGTATCATGCGTCCATGGACGACATGTTGCGACCGGTCGCGACAAGCGACGACAGCGAGTTCACCCTCTCAATCGACGAGGCCGTCGAGCGCTACGCCCGCGCCGGTCTTCCCCGCACGCCGCGCAGCGTGCAGCGTTACTGCGCAAAAGGCCATCTCGACTGCCGTCTGATCGAAACGCCGATCGGCGAAAAATACCTGATCACCCCCGCGTCGGTCGACAAG
>JARLIU010000152.1 GCA_031291595.1 Ancalomicrobiaceae bacterium
ATAAAACCTCTGCTATATTCCTATTGGTCAGAGGAAACGTCACTTGTGATGCCGCCCACTAACACCCAGCGGCTCCGTGCGCTGGACCTCCTGCAAGCCCGGGGTATGCTCCGGCTGAAGGAGTTCGTTGCCGAAGGCATCGGCCCGGAGGTACTTGCCCGTCTTGTCCGGGAGGCGGCAGTCGTCCGCCCGGCACGTGGCCTTTATCAACTTCCAGACGCGCAGGTCGAGACTTCCCACACGCTGGCTGAGGCGGCGGTTCTGGTTCCAAAGGGTGTGGTCTGCCTAACCACCGCCCTGCAATTCCACGACCTGACGCTGCAGATGCCCTCGGCTGTATGGATGGCGATCGACCGAGCCGCCTGGCGGCCCAAGATCGACTATCCTCCCATTCGGTTCGTGCGCTTCACAGGCTCGGCGCTGACCGAAGGGGTGGAGCGCCACCGGATCGAGAATGTCGACGTTCCCATCACGGATCCGGCGAGGACAATTGTCGATTGCTTTCGCTACCCAGGATCGCGGACATCGATTGCCCGATCAGTGTGCAGTGTCAGTAGTCCAACTTTCGGTGCGCTTCGCAGCGGAAGTTCAAACCCGAAAGTTCGCGAAACGCACCCGTGCTCATCAACGACGACCATCGGCAGGCGCACTCGCCCAAAAAAGAAAACCGCCGGAATCACTCTTCCGTGACCCAAAATACGCTCTCCGGTGATTACCAGGTGATTACTAGAGCGAAATTCAGGTCAAATTACTGTACTGGCTAATGAACCATCGGGCCACAAAACATTGATTTCTTTGGAGAAATTTGGTCGGGCAGAGAGGATTCGAACCTCCGACCCCTTGACCCCCAGTCAAGTGCGCTAACCAGGCTGCGCTACTGCCCGCGACCAAAGCCCGAAACGCCGAAGCGACGGTCGGACCCAACGAGACCGGGCAGTAGACTGTTTCGGCTTGCCGCGCAACCCTTTTTCCGGCAGCTGCGGCGGAGGGTCGGCGAGCCTCATACGGCCGGCGCCGGCCGTCGCGGTTCAACGTGAGAGTCGGCCGGTTCAGACGGCGATTCGGCTTGAACAGCCTGGCGCAACGAGTCCGCCCATCCGCGTAACCATCTGACATCAAACAAGACGTATGCGTTTGCCGCAATTGCTCGCGTCGCCCGTGGCAACCGGCAGGCGCCGGTTGCCGGCTCAGCGGGCCTGATCGAGCAGACGTTTGCATTCCAGCAACTCGAACAGCGTCGCCTGCAACCGACGCACGTCATCGCGGGAAAGCCCGCCCTGATCGCCGGGCGCCGATTCAGCTTCCGCCTCGCTTCGACCATGCCCTGGACGCAGCCGATCGATCAACGGCGCCAGCGACGAGCGCACCGGAGCGGATTCTCCGACGTCGCGCGCAGTGACAGGCGCAGCCGTGCGCAGGATCATCGACTGGGCGGAGGGGAGCCCGGAGGTCGGAGCGGTCGGGCTGGCGGTCGGACCGGTCGGAGCGAAACGCTGGGCGAGCGCGTACAACGCAGGGTCGTCGCCCCCGGCTTCCTCCGCATCGTCCGGCTGCCAGCCGCGCAACGGTTCGGCTTCGCGCGGCGCTCTCTGATCGATCGGCACCAACGACACGGTGCGGCTCGGATCGGACTGCGCACGCGGCTTCTCCGCCGGCTGCAGGGCGCGAGCCTGGCCGCGCAAGAGACGCGGCTGAGCGCTGGCATATTCGGCCGGCGCCTCGACGGCCGGTTCGCTATCCTCGCCATAGTCGAGTTCGCCTTCGCCGAAATCCGTATCCGGCTCGCCGCGATCCTGCCGGCGCACTTCCTCCAGCCCCGGCGCGCCCTCCTGCCACAGCGTCATGACGAAGCGCACGCCCTGCTCTTTCAGGATGCGCTGGACGCCGCGGATGGTATAGCCCTCGCCGTACAGCAGATGGCGGATGCCGCGCAGCAGGTCGACGTCGTCGGGTCGATAGTAGCGGCGGCCGCCACCGCGCTTCAGCGGCTTGATCTGCGCAAACCGCGTCTCCCAGAAGCGCAGCACGTGCTGCGGCAGGTCCAGGTCGGCAGCGACCTCGCTGATCGTGCGGAAGGCGTCAGAGCTCTTGTCCACGGCGCATGACTTCCTGGGTACGACGATCGTCCGTGCCGGGACCGCTGTGAGCAGCACGCGTCCGGAGCGACCGCCGACCGATTCAGGTGGCTGGCCGGAGACTGTAGGCAAGTTGCCGGCGGTTTGGAATGGGCAAGGTCACCATCGGGCATCGACCTCCTCGCCCTGACGCGCCGAGACGAGCGGCAGGCAGCAATCCATGGTTGCAAACACCAGCTCTCGCGGCGAGGCGCCCCGCCGCTGCCGTCTGCCCGGCCGGTAGCGGATCCGGCCGCAATCGACACACGGAGCCGCGCGATCCTCTCCCGCCGGGGGAGGGCCAAGGGCATCCGTCGCTTCGGCCCGGGCGACGTCGCCTGGGCCTGCCGCTTGCGTCGGCCGTCAGTCGGCCAGCGCCTCGTTGATCTTGTGTTTCAACACGTTGGACGGCTTGAACACCATCACCCGCCGCGGCGAGATCGGCACTTCCTCGCCGGTCTTGGGATTGCGGCCAACACGTTCGCCCTTGGAGCGAACGAGGAACGAGCCGAAAGACGACAGCTTCACCGACTCGCCCCTGACGAGGCAATCGGAGATCTCGTCCAGCACCATTTCGACCAGATCGGCCGATTCCGTGCGGGACAGGCCGACTTTTTGATAGACGGCCTCACACAGATCGGCTCGGGTTATTGTCTTTCCTCCCATGACCTCGCCCCTTTCGCTCGAATCCGATTTCGCCCCGCACTTGGGCCGCGAAAAAGTTAAACAGTCCAAGGTCCTACGGTATTTCCGATCGCGCCCGGCGTCAACTCGTCCGTCACCGGACCTTTTGGCGCAGCCCCGGACGGCGGCGGGGCTGTGACCGAAATGTGGCAGACGACCGCCTGAGCGATCAAGCGGAATCTATTCCTAAACGTGTATAATTTAAAGATTTCTCGACTTCGGGCTGTGACGGCGAGCGTCATCAACCCCGGCCAACGGCCGCTGCGGGCGCATCAGGCGCCTACCAGCGCAGCAAAACCGCGCCCCAGGTGAAGCCGCCGCCCATCGCTTCGAGGAGCACGAGGTCGCCGCGCTTGATGCGGCCATCCTTGACCGCGACATCGAGCGCCAGCGGGATCGAGGCGGCCGAGGTGTTGCCGTGGCGATCGACCGTCACCACCACCTTGTCGTGGGCGATGCCGAGCTTCTTGGCGCTGGCATCGATGATGCGCAGGTTGGCCTGATGCGGCACGAACCAGTCGAGATCGGCGGCACCGACATCTGCGGCGGCAAAGCTTGCCTCGATCACGTCGGTGATCATGGCGACCGCGTGCTTGTAGACGTCGCGGCCTTCCATGCGCAGATGCCCAGCCGTCTGCGTCGTCGACACGCCGCCATCGACGTAGAGCTTGGCCTTGTGGCGGCCGTCCGCGCGCAAGTGCGAGGTGATGATGCCGCGTGTCCCGGCCTCCACCACCGGCACCGCCTCGATGACGACGGCGCCGGCGCCGTCGCCGAACAGCACGCAGGTCGAGCGGTCGGTCCAGTCGAGGATGCGGCTGAACGTCTCGGCGCCGATCACCAGGGCGCGCCTGGCGAGGCCCGCCTTCAACTGCGCATCGGCGACGGTCAGCGCATAGACGAAGCCCGAACAGACGGCCTGCAGGTCGAAGGCGTAGCCGTGACTGATGCCGAGGTTGGCCTGCACCTGCACGGCGGTCGCCGGAAACGTCAGGTCGGGCGTGGCGGTCGCCAGCACGATCAAGTCGATGTCGGCAGGCAGCAGCCCGGCGTCGTCCAATGCGGCGCTGGCGGCATGGGTGGCAAGATGCGAGGTGAATTCACCCGCGGCGGCACGATGGCGCTGCTTGATGCCGGTGCGCCCGACGATCCAGTCGTCGGAGGTCTCGACGATCTTCGCCATGTCGCCGTTGGTCAGGACTTCGGCCGGAAGATAGCTGCCGACGCCACGCACGATCGATTTCAACTGGCTCAAGACGCACCTGTCCGCGCTTTGTCGAGGACCTCCACCCGCCCTGAGTGGAGTGGATGGGAAAGGCCGCGGGCGATCTTGGCCATGAGATCGTTGACGACCATGGAGCAGCCGAGTTCGATCGCGGCGGCAAAGCCCTCCGCATCGGTGCCGCCATGGCTCTTGATGACGATGCCGTTCAGGCCGAGGAAGACGCCGCCGTTCACCTTGCGCGGATCGAGCTTCTCCTTCAGCCGCGCGAACGCGTCGCGGGCGAGCCAGTAGCCGAGCCGCGACAGGAACGTGCGGCTCATCGCCTGGCGCAAGTACTGGCCGATCTGCCGGGCTGTGCCTTCGGCCGTCTTCAGGGCGATGTTGCCGGCGAAGCCTTCGGTGACGACGACGTCGACCGAGCCCTTGCCGAGGTCGTCGCCTTCGACGAAGCCGCGGTAATCCATCAACGTCAGGTCAAGGTCCTTCAGGATGCGCCCGGCCTCGCGCACCTCTTCGACGCCCTTGATCTCCTCGACGCCGACGTTCAACAGGCCGACCGTCGGCCGCTCCAGACCGAAGATCGATGCGGCCATCGCCGCGCCGAGCACGGCGCTATCGACCAGTTGCCGCGCATCGGCGCCGATCGAGGCGCCGACATCGAGCACGATCGATTCGCCCCTGAGCGTCGGCCAGATCGCCGCGATCACCGGCCGCTCGATGCCGGAGATGGTCTTCAGGCAGAATTTCGACATGACCATCAGCGCACCGGTATTGCCGGCGGACACGCAGGCCGCGGCCTCGCCGGCTTTCACCGCCTCGATCGCCTTCCACATGCTCGACTTGTAACGGCCCTGGCGCAGCGCCTGGCTCGGCTTGTCGTCCATGCGTACGGTGACGTCGGTGTGGACGATGCGCGAGACCAGCTTCAGCTGCGGATTGGCTTCGACCAGCGGGGCGATGCGCGCCTGGTCGCCGTAGAACAGGAAGTGCAGATTGGGGCGTCGGACAAGCGCAATCGCAGCGCCGGGAACCACGATTTCCGGGCCTGTGTCACCGCCCATGGCGTCGACCGAGATAGTGATGGGCTCTGCCATCCAGAACGAACTTTCGCGCGAGGTTTGGGCCAATCCGGGAGGGGATCTGTCGGGCGCCGGCGGACAATAACGGTTTTGACCGCGCTGACAACCGATTTATCCTCGGGGCCGGCGGCGCTCCTGCCTCCGCCGAAGCGCCCCGACGGACACGCGACCGCCGCCCGACCGGCGGCCGCGAGCGGGCTCAAGACTCGCGTTTCAACGCGAGAAGCTTGGCAAAGGGCGACAGCGAGGCTGCGTCGGGATCGTCCGGCGGGTCGAAGACGGCCCCGTCCTTGCGCGGGTAGGGATCGAGCCCGAGCACGAAGAACTCGACCGCGACAGCCCCGACATCGATACTCGGACCGTCAAAGAAATCCGGCAGGTCCACGGCATCGGCGTTGACCTCGACCTCGCCGGTCGAGTCCGGCTTCGGCGCATAGCGCTCGGCTTCGCTCGACGGCACCAGCTTCAATTCGATCGCTTCGTTGACGACGTTCGGCACCGGCTCGAGCGTGACGACGCAGGTCTGCACTACATCGGCCGAGACCGTCCCCGTGACGATGAAACCGTGCTTGCTCCATGGGCGGATATGGAGTTCGGCGGCAAAACGCGTCACCGCCTCGACGTCGGCGAACTCGGCGAGGGCGGCGAGCTCGTCTTGCTTTGCCGCGATCGTCACATGCCGTCCGTCGTTCGGCACCTCGGCCAGGATGACGGAGCGGCTGACCGGGCTGTCGTTGTCGGTCGCTTCAGTCGCTGTCATGATCGGTCTCCTTGGGGCTCGGCGAGGCGGCATCGACAAGGTCCGCCGTCTGGAACGCGCCGGCGATCACCAATGCCACCGGCTCGGCGGCCAACAGGTCGCGGGTTTTCAGCATATAGGCTCCGATGCGCTCGGCTGCATCGATTTCGGCCGGCGTCTCCTTGCCGGCCTCGACGCCCAGAGCGTTGCGCCTGACGGCCGCGGCGAGCAGGTGCGGGTCGCCGTCGTCGAGGCCGCGGTCGTAGGCGAGCGAGCGGCCATTATAGGCATAGCTCAGTTTCTTCATTTTTTTCGGTACACTCAAGTCGCCGATGCCCATTTCGCGCAACGAACGATCCATGTCGCGGAAGAAGGCATCGAGCACGCCCTGGCCGAAACGGGCCGTCTGCTTGTCCTCCGACTTCAGCCGGTGGAACACCAGCGCCAAGTGCAGGAGAATCATCTCGAAGCGGCCCTCCGCCGTGTCGGGGACCGCGAGGTCGCGATAAAACGCCGGCTGCCGCGCGCGCGCCACGATCTCGCGATACAGCGCCTCGGCAGCATCGGCTTCCCGGCGGCGGAAGAGGTTGAAAATCATGTCCGTCTCGTCTGTTTGGCCGGGGCGGATCGCTTTGCCGGCTCGACCCGACGGCGATGCGATCAGCGGATGGCGGCGCGGGCGCCGGGAGGTGTGCGGCGTCGTTGCGTGCCGGCATTGTCTTTCGACCTAGCGCAGGATAGGGAGAATGCCAAGTTCTGCTGGCGCGCAGGCGTGATGCGCGGCGATTGGGACGCGCGCCGCCGGGGTGCACCGGTGTCGCCGCGCTTCGGGGCGATGATATCGTCGACCGGGAGCGCGGGATGGGTCAGATTGGTTCGGCGGCGGCAAGATTGCGCTGTCGGTTGTCGGGAGTTGTGTCAGCATGCCAGGCCTTCGTCTTTCTTCCTCGTTCGTCCGCGCCCTGACGACAACGGCCCTGGCGCTGGCGGTGCTGGGGGCATGCGCGGAAGAATATACCCACGGCTACGTCCAGTCGCAGGACTCGATCGCGCAGATCCAGGTCGGATCGAGCCGCGAAAAGGTGCTCTTGGTGCTCGGCTCGCCCTCCACCACTTCGACCATCGGCGGCGAGTCGTACTACTACATCAGCCAGCGCACCGAACGGAACATGGCGTTCGCCACGCCGAGCGTCGTCGACCAGCGCGTGCTCGCCGTCTATTTCGACGACAAGGGCATCGTGAAGGAAGTCGCCAATTACGGCCTGCAGGACGGCAAGATCTTCGACTTCATCTCGCGGCGCACCAAGACGACTGGCCAGGACACCGGCCTCCTCGGCCAGATCCTCAAGGCGAGCCCCGGCCTGGGGTTGAACAAATAGGCGAGCGCGCGGAGGCACAACGCCTCCGATTGTCGCCGCATCGGAACGACAATGGCCCGCGATCGGGGGATCGCGGGCCATCATGTCTTGCAGCCGGAAGCGCGATCAGTGCGCCAGGATCGCCAGCAACAGCAGCGCGACGATGTTGGTGATCTTGATCGCCGGGTTGACGGCCGGACCGGCCGTGTCCTTGTAGGGGTCGCCGACGGTATCGCCCGTCACCGAGGCCTTGTGCGCATCCGAGCCCTTGAAGTGCTTGGCGCCGTCCTTGTCGACGAAACCGTCCTCGAACGACTTCTTGGCGTTGTCCCAGGCGCCGCCGCCGGATGTCATGGAGATGGCGACGAACAGGCCGTTGACGATGACGCCGAGGAGCGAGGCGCCGAGCGCGGCAAAGGCAGAGGCCTTGGAGCCGGAGATGGCCAGGACGCCGAAATAGACGACGACCGGCGCCAATACCGGCAGCAGCGACGGGATGATCATCTCCTTGATCGCCGCCTTGGTCAGCATGTCGACGGCTCGGCCGTAATCCGGGCGGTCGGTGCCGAGCATGATGCCGGGCTTCTCCTTGAACTGACGGCGCACTTCTTCGACCACCGAGCCGGCGGCGCGGCCGACCGCGGTCATGGCGATGCCGCCGAACAGGTAGGGTATCATGCCACCGAAGATCAGGCCGGCGACGACGTAAGGATTCGACAGATCGAAGGAAATCGCGCCCATATCCTTGAAGTAGAGGTACTTCTCGGGGTGAGCGGCGAAGTAGGCAAGGTCGTTCGAATAGGCGGCGAACAGCACCAGTGCGCCGAGGCCGGCCGAACCGATGGCATAGCCCTTGGTAACGGCCTTGGTGGTGTTGCCGACCGCGTCGAGCGCGTCGGTGGTCTTGCGCACCTCCTTCGGCAGGCCCGCCATTTCGGCGATGCCGCCGGCGTTGTCGGTGACCGGACCGAAGGCATCGAGCGCCACGATCATGCCGGCGAGGCCGAGCATGGTGGTGACCGCGATGGCCGTGCCGAACAGGCCGGCAAGCTGGTAGGTGGAGATGATGCCGGCGATGATGACGATGGCCGGCAGCGCAGTCGATTCCAGCGACACCGCAAGGCCCTGGATGACGTTGGTGCCGTGGCCGGTGACCGAGGCCTGGGCGATGGAGACCACCGGGCGCTTGCCGGTGCCGGTGTAGTATTCGGTGATCCAGACGATGAGGCCGGTGATCACCAGACCGACGATGCCGCAGATGAACAGGTTCGCGCCGGTGATCTCGACCACGCCCGCCATGCCGATCTTGCCCCAGCCGATCAGCAGCTGCGTGGCGATGGCAAGGCCGACGACCGACAGGACGCCGGTGGCGATCAAACCCTTGTAGAGGGCGCCCATGATCGAGTTGTTGGCGCCCAGTTTGACAAAGAAGGTGCCGGCGATCGAGGTGACGATGCAGGCGGCACAAATGGCCAGCGGATAGAGCATGACGTTGCCGAGGATCGGCTGGCCGCCGAAGAAGATGGCGGCGAGCACCATGGTGGCGACGACCGTCACCGCATAGGTCTCGAACAGGTCGGCGGCCATGCCGGCGCAGTCGCCGACGTTGTCGCCAACATTGTCGGCGATCGTGGCGGGATTGCGGGGATCGTCTTCCGGGATGCCGGCCTCAACCTTGCCGACGAGGTCGGCACCGACGTCGGCGCCCTTGGTGACCGCCTTGGTCGTATTGCCGACCGCATCGAGCGCGTCCGTCGAATGGCGCACC
This sequence comes from Ancalomicrobiaceae bacterium, assembly GCA_031291595.1. Classification (GTDB taxonomy): domain Bacteria; phylum Pseudomonadota; class Alphaproteobacteria; order Rhizobiales; family Ancalomicrobiaceae; genus CAIYYN01. The sequence goes on from JARLIU010000152.1 coordinate 8,968, forward strand.
TCTTTCGGCAGGCCCGCCATTTCGGCGATGCCGCCGGCATTGTCGGTCACCGGGCCGAAGGCATCGAGCGCGACGATCATGCCGGCAAGGCCGAGCATGGTCGTCACCGCGATGGCGATGCCGAACAGGCCCGCGAGCTGCGAGGCGATGATGATCGCAATGACGATCACCAACGCCGGCAGCGCCGTCGCCTCAAGCGAAACCGCCAACCCCTGGATGACATTCGTGCCGTGGCCTGTCACCGACGCCTGGGCGATGGAGATGACCGGCCGTTTGCCTGTGCCCGTATAATATTCGGTGATGACGACGATGAGCCCGGTCACGACGAGGCCGAGCAGGCCGCAGATGAAGAGATGCAGCCCCGTGATCGTATGGCCGTCGACGACACCGATCTTGCCCCAGCCGACAGAGAACTGGGTCGCGACGGCGAGGCCGACGACCGACAGAACGCCGGTGGCGATGAGGCCCTTGTAGAGGGCGCCCATGATCGAGTTGTTGGCGCCCAGTTTGACGAAGAAGGTGCCGGCGATCGAGGTGACGATGC
>JARLIU010000153.1 GCA_031291595.1 Ancalomicrobiaceae bacterium
GCCGGCGGGCGGGCTTTCCTGGTCAACGGCGATCGTCCTCACACACGCAAACCGGTTTGGCGGGTAGGTCCGGTCGGCGGCCGGCCATCGTGCCGGCACGTTAGCGATGAGGCCGGACCTGCACCAGACCGGGCGTTTGCGGCGCGCCCGGGGGCACGAGCGTATCGGCCCCATCCGGGCGCTATCACGGCCTTTCAGGCCCGGACCCCGGCGCCCAACGACAGCGACGCCATCAGCGACCGGCGCAACAGCTGCGGGTCGATGCCATCGACAATGAACACCAGGCGGGAGCGGTGGTCAGCGTCGGGCCAACCGCGCATATGCCGTGGCGGATGCACCAGATGTTGCACGCCGTGAATTGCGACCGGGTTCGGCTCGTCGATCAACGACAGGATCCCCTTGACCCGCAGGACGCGGCTGCCGTGGCGGTTGATCAGCATCGACAGCCAGATCCCGAAGGCTGTCCAATCGACGGGAGTATCGATCGTCAATGAGATCGACCGGATATCGGAACGATGCGGCCGCACCTCGGAAGCGCTTGCCTCCACGGGTTCGGCAGTCGCCTTGAACCAGCCATTGGCGCTGTCGATGCCGTCGATGGTGCGATCGAGCGCCAGGTCTTCGTCGGACGCGCGGCGGATGGCAGCGGTCGGATTGAGCGCACGCAGTCGGGCGCTCAATCCATCGACACGCGCAGCGTCGGCGAGATCGGTTTTGGTCAGGATCAGCGTATCGGCGATGGCCGCCTGCCGAATCGATTCCACGTGCCGGTCGAGCGTCTCGGCGCCATTGACCGCATCGACCGTGGTGACGACGGCGCCAAGGCGAAAATGATGGCGCAGCACCGGATCGGCTTTCAGGGTCGAGACGACCGGATACGGGTCGGCGAGGCCGGTGCTCTCGACGATGACGCGCCGGAACGGTTGCACCCGGCCTCGGGTGCGGCGCGACTGCAGATCGCGCAGCGTCGTCGCCAGTTCGCCTTGCAGCGCGCAGCACAGGCATCCGGATGGCAGCACCACCACATCATCGGTGACGCTCTCGACCAGCAGATGGTCGAGGCCGATCTCGCCGAATTCATTGATGACGACGGCGGTGTCAGCGAAGGCAGGATCGGCGAGCACACGCTGCAGCAGCGTCGTCTTGCCCGATCCGAGAAAGCCGGTGAGGAGGCTGACAGGGGTGAAGTCGGGAACGGCGTCACTCATCGGCGCGCTCGAATGCCTCGATCACCTCAGGCGACAGCGGATCGATCGGCCGGCCGGCCATCCGCTCGGCGGCTTGCCACAAGTGGCCAAGATCCTCCACCAACTCGGTGCGGCCGGTCAGCGTCGACAGCATGAACGACGCCCCCTGCCAATCGGACAGTCGCAGGCCGCAGTGTTTGAGGATGCGGTTGGCGATGCGCACGCGGCTGGCCCGTTCGCGTCGCCGCGACAGGCTGTCGCCGGCTCTGGTGTAGACGCCGGGGCGAGCTACCGCGTCGGACCAATGTTCGGCGCCGCCGATGACGCCACACAGCGAACACATGGGACCTCCTGTCGCCTGCCCGGCGGCTGGACCTGCGCCGGTCCGGCCGATGTGGATGGACGGGCGGGTGGCGCTTGGGGAATGGGCCGCCCGCCGCTAAGCCTCATTTCTGACGTGGGAAGCGACGAGCGAAGTCGTCGGCCATCTCGTTCATGGTGACAAAGCGGACGCCGGGATGGCTGGCCATATGGTGATAGAGCCGCTCGAGCATCATCAGCACCTGCGGCCGGCCGGCCACGTCGGGGTGAATGGTGATCGGGAACACCGCATAGTCCATCTCGCGATAGACCCAGTCGAACTGGTCGCGCCAGATCTGCTCGATGTCGCGCGGATTGACGAAGCCGTGGCTGTTCGGCGATTTCTTGATGAACATCATCGGCGGCAGATCGTCGAGATACCAGCTCGCGGGGATCTCGATGAGATCGGTCTCCTGCCCGCGCTTCAACGGGACCATCCACTCCTCGGGCATCTTCGAATAGTCGATCTTGGTCCAGCTGTCGCCGACGCGCACATAGTAGGGCGTATAGTCGTTGTGCATCAGCGAGTGGTCGTACTTGATGCCGCGTTCGAGCAGCAATTCGTTGGTGACGTTGGAGAACTCCCACCACGGCGCCACGTAGCCGGTCGGCCGCTTGCCGGACAGCTTGGTGACGAGGTCGATACACTTGTCGAGCACCGCCGTTTCCTGCTCGCGCGTCATGGCGATCGGGTTTTCGTGCGTGTAGCCATGGATGCCGATTTCGTGGCCGGCATCGGCCACCGCCTGCATTTCCTTCGGGAAGGTCTCGATCGAATGACCGGGAATGAACCAGGTGGTCTTGATGCCGAAGCGCTCGAACAGCTTCAGCAGACGCGGAGCGCCGACCTCGCCGGCAAACAGGCCGCGCGAGATGTCGTCGGGCGAATCCTCGCCGCCGTAGGAACCGAGCCAGCCGGCGACGGCGTCGACATCGATGCCAAAACCACAGAGAATTTCCTTGGTCATGTGTGTTCTCCTCAAAAGGTATCGGGCCGCCCGGGGCCGCGCACCAGATCTTCGATGGCCAGTGCCGTTCCAAGCAGGTCATCGTCCTGGCCGGGGCCGCCGTTGATGAGAAACCCGGTCGGCAGTCCGGCGGTATCGGTTCCCGACGGCAGTGAGACCCCGCACCAATCCAGGAAATTGCCCAGCATCGTATTGCGCAGCGTCAGTGCGTTGACCGCAACGAAGAGGTCGCGGTCGGCCTCGAGCGGCGCGATGGCCGGGGCCACATGCGCGACGGTCGGGAAGGCGACGCAGCGACCGACGTCGAACAGCTCTGCCGCTTCGGCGCGCAACTGCTGGCGGGCGATGAGCAGGTCCTGATAGTCGGGAGCCGAGGTTCGTCGTCCGAGCAGCACCCGATCGACCACCCGCCGGTCCATCGCCGCCGCGGCTGCCGGATCCTCGACCCGGCCGCGATGCAGGTGGTACGCCTCCGCTCCGGCGAGCGGACCGCAGCGCTCGAACAGCGCAAGGATCGCATCGAAAGCGGCAATGGTTCGGCGTTCAATGCGCGCGCCGGCCTCGGTCAGACGATCGAGCGCTGCAGAAAAGTTGGCTGCGACTGCCGGCTGGACGCGCTCGAACACCACGTTGTCGGGCACGATGAGCGTCAGGAGCCGGATGTCGGCGCGCCGCGCCGACGGCGCCACCAGCCGCCGCATCGCCGCGTCGACGATCGCCGCATCGGCCGCGCTGTGGGCGAACACCCCGAGCGTGTCGAGAGTTCGCGACAGCGGAAACACCCCACCCATGTCGTAACGGCCAGCGGAACTCTTGTAGCCGACGATACCGTTGAAGGCGGCCGGGATGCGAACCGAGCCGCCGGTATCCGACCCGACCGCCACGGGGACCAGCCCGCTGGCGACAGCGACCGCCGATCCGGACGAAGAGCCCCCGGGGA
>JARLIU010000154.1 GCA_031291595.1 Ancalomicrobiaceae bacterium
CGGCCGAACCTCGGCGGCGTGCTCAAGGGCAGCGGCGGCGGACGCTCGATCATGCTGACCGGGCACATCGACGTCGTGCCGCCTGGCGCTCAGGAACATTGGGTGAGCGACCCGTTTGTCCCTGTGATCATCGACGGCTTCGTGCAGGGGCGCGGCACCGTTGACATGAAGGGCGGCGTCGCCTCGATGCTGATGGCGATCGAGATCCTGAAGGAAATCGGCGTTCCGCTGGCCGGAGACGTCGTCTTCACCACGGTCGTCGACGAAGAGATCGGCGGCATGGGCTCGCTGGCGATGGTCGATCGCGGCTTCAAGGCCGATGCCGGCATCATGACCGAGCCGACCGCCAATCGCATCGCGCCGCTTTGCCGCGGCATCCTCTGGGGCCGGATCATCGTCCATGGCATCGGCGGCCACGCCGAACTCATCCCCAACCATTGGGATACCAGCGGGCCGGTCGACGCGGTGCAACTGTGCCGCCAGATCATGGACGGCATCGATATCCTGAACCGGCGCTGGCAATATGATCCGATCAAGAACCATCCTTTGATGGGGATGCCGAACCAGATCACCATCACCAAGCTCAGCGTTGGCGAACATGCGTCCTCGACCGCCGGGCGCGGCGAAATCACCATCGACGTGCAATATCTGCCGCACGAGAAGGATGAATTCGGTCTTGGCGGCAAGGTCAAGCGCGAGGTCGAGGCGCATCTGGCGGCGATTTGTCAGGCGGATCCCTATTTGCGCAAGGTGCCGGCCACGCTGGACTGGATTCTTGATGCCGATTGCGCCGAAATCCCGGCTGACCATCCCTTCGTCACGACCTTCCAGGGCGCAGCAACGGCTGCGCAGCTGTCGCCACGGCTTGCGGGTTTCGGCGCCCACAGCGACATCGGCCTGCCCACCGGGCTCGGACAGACGCCGACCGTCAACTTCGGTCCGGGCGATCCCGCCCAGTCGCACCAGCCCAACGAGCGTACCTCGGTCCGCGATCTCGTCGACTGCACCAAAGCGATCGCGCTGACGATCGCGGCATGGTGCAGTTGAGCTTTGCGAGACTGGCGCTTGCGGTCATCTGACAAGATGCCCAAGGATGGCGAAGGTTTCGGGGGCGGACACGACGCCGAGTGGTCCGGCTCCGATATGTGCGTTGGTGTCTCCCAACGCACCGGGACTCGAACGTCGAGTTCGCTTCACTCGAGCAGGATGCTTTCAGATGGAATCGCCCGGCGATCCATCTGAAAGCTGAATCACTGCTCTATGAACAGTTTAGAGCGCTGATTCAGCTGTCACATGATTCCATGTGACAGCATCGCGCTCTAGAGCGCCGGCCGACCAACTGGAATCGGACCAGCGCTCTATCTTTTTGTTTGAGCATCGGAATCAGCCCGGAACCGGTTCCCACTTCCGGGTCCGATGCTCGAGTTGGCTGGGAGTGCCGCCGGCACCAGCTGCATCTGCGCGGCCATCCAATCGAGAAACAGACCGAGGGTCGGATCATCGCCGCGCGATGGGTCGTAGAGGCCGATGAGCGGCGTGCCAAGCGCCACGACATCGGGAAACGGCATGATCAGCCGATCGTGGTGCACATCGGTTGCCAGCCAAGGCGGCCCGACGATGACGCCCTGATCGGCGAGCGCGGCCTCGATCGCCAGATAGAAATGCGGCAGCAGCCTGACTGTCGATGGCGACGGCACGCGCGCCGCCGCCGACCACGCCTCGACCTCGCCGGCGCGGGTCCGTGCCACGAGCAGGGGCTGCCGTTCGAGGCGGCCCAGGCCTTCGGCGGCGAGGGCTGCGGCGCGATGCGGGGCGGCCAGCAGCGTCAATCGTTCGCGCCCGAGCGGCCGACCGGCGAGGCCGGGTGGAACCGAACCGCCGCGACGAATCGCCAGATCGAACGGCAATTGCCGCCAGTCGTCGGTCGAGTGGACTGCGTGGACCCGGATCTGGCGACCGCCGATCGCCGCCTGTGCCGCCAGCACCCGTGGCACCAGCCAGTGCATGGCGAGGCTGGCGTTGGCGATCACCGTCAGCACGCCTCGCCCGCGCGGCGAGGACGCGTCGTCGCAGGCACGGCGCAGCAGCCCGACCGCCGCGCCGATCGCCGCAGCCAGGTCCTGCGCCGCTTCGGTGGGAACCAACCGATGGCCGGGCTCGAACAGGACGACGCCAAGCTCTTGGGCGAGTTGTGACAGGTGCTTGCTGAGCGCCCCGGGCGTCACGCCGAGATCTTCGGCGGCGCGCACCACGTTGCCCTGACGCACGACGGCCTCGAGGGCCCGCAGCGATCGAAAAGATGGAAGATCTCGCGCCATATCATTTGTGCCAAAAACTCACATATGACGTATTTAAAATCGTTTTTCTTCCTTTGCAAGGTCTATTATAATTATCGTCGAAGGTAAACACAAAGCAAAAGCGCTATACACTAAATCGTTATCATGTCATTCATGTGACATATCGTGTGGATTGAGGTGTATTGCATGGCGTCGACAATCGAAATCAATGAACGTCGCTATCGATTGCCGCAGCGCCCGGTCGTGGTGATCTGTTTCGATGGGTTCGATCCATCCTATGTTGCCGATGCGGTGCCGCGCGGGCTGATGCCGAACCTGGCCCGCATGATGGTGGACGGGTTCGCCGCCACCGCGATGTCGGCCATGCCGAGCTTCACCAATCCCAACAATGTCTCGATCGTCTGCGGCGCCCCGCCGCGGGTTCACGGCATCGCCGGCAATTACTGGTACGACCGGGCCAGCGGCCAGGAAATCATGATGACCGATGCTGGCCCGATCGCCGCGCCGACCATTCTCGCCGGCTTGGCGCAAGCCGGCGTCGCCGTCGCAGCCGTGACCGCCAAGGACAAGCTGCGCCGCGTGCTCGGCCTCGGCCTGGCCGGCGGGGGGCGTTCCGGCATCGCCTTCTCGGCCGAATGCGCCGGCGCCGCGACGATCGGCGAGCACGGCATTTCGGCGGAGCAAGCGCTCGGCGGCCGCGCGCTGCCGGATCCCTATTCGGCCGATCTGTCGCTGTTCGTGCTCGACGCCGGCATCGATCTCCTGCAAGCCGGTCGGGCTCGGGTCGCCTACCTGTCGCTGTCGGACTACGTTCAGCATGCGCATGCGCCGGGCGCACCGGAAGCCGATGCCTTCTTCGCCGCCGTCGACGCGCGGCTCGGCCGCCTCATCGCCCTTGGCGCCGTGGTCGGGGTGACCGCCGACCAGGGCATGACCGACCTCACACGCTCCGACGGCAGCCCGAACATCGTCTATCTCGGCGACCTCTTGGATGCGCGTTTCGGCGCCGGACGCTGTCGCGTCATCTGCCCCATCACCGATCCGTTCGTGCGCCACCACGGCGCACTCGGCGGCTTCGTCCGCATCCACCTGCCCGACGACATCGACGTCGAGACGGTTCGTGACGTTGTCGCGGCCGTGCCGGGCGTGTGGATGGCGCTGACGCGCCGCGACGTCTGCGCGCGCTTCGACCTGCCGTTCGAGCGCGAGGGCGATATCGCCGTCATCGCCGCCAAGGGGGTGGCGCTCGGCATGCGCCAGGGCGACCACCGGCTGGAGGACTTGGCCGGCGCGCGGCTGCGCTCGCACGGCAGCGTGGCCGAGCGGCCGGTGCCGTTCATCCTGTCGCACACGCCCGATGCCGCGCAGCGCCACCGCGTCCGAACCGAAACGCTCAACAATTGGGACGTCTTCGATTTCGTCCTCAATTGTCCGGCCGCCAGCGAGGCTGCAGCATGAACCATCCCCGCCGCCGTGCCGTCCTCGTCGTTCTCGACGGACTCAGACGCGATTTCGTCGATGCCGAGCGCATGCCGAATGTCACGGCGCTCCGCTCGCGCGCCACCTGGTTCGATGCCCACCGCGGCGTATTTCCCTCGGTGACGCGCGTGTCCTCCGCCTCGATCGTCACCGGTTGTCGGCCGGCGCGCCACGGCCTCGCCGGCAATGCCGTCGCCCTCATCGAGGACGGGCGACTGGCGGTGCACGACGTCGGTCCGCCGGAATTCGTCGCGACCAAGCGTCGGCTGACCGGGCGGGTGCTCGACCGGCCGACGCTGGCCGAGCGGCTCGTCGGGCACGGCGGGGCGATGGCGATCTCGAATGTCTCGCCGGGAGCCGCCTATATGCTCGATCCCGACGGGTACGGCCATGTCTTCCACCGGGCCGGATCCTATGGTCCGGGTCGCGTGCCGCTCATCGGCGCCGAGGCGCTGGCGATCACCGGCGACGGCGACGGCGATGATCGGGCCACCAAACGCTTCATCGATGACATCCTTGTTGCCCGCCGGCCATCGCTGGCGATCCTGTGGCTGTGCGATCCGGACAAGACCCAGCACGAAGCCACGCTTGGCGATGCGACCCACCGCGCCGCGCTCGCCGCCGCCGACGCCCGCGCCGGCCGGGTGATCGGCGCCGTCGCGGCGCTCAGGGCTGACGGCGACGATGTGCTGCTCATTGTCGGATCCGACCACGGCCACGAGACGGTCGAAGCGGTCATCGACATCGAGGCCGAGTTGATCGCCGCCGGCTTGAAGGCCGGTCCCGGCTCGTCCGACGTGCTGGTGGCGCCAAACGGCACGGCGGCGCTCGTCTACATCGATCCGGCCGCAGCCGAGCGCACCGAAGCGATCGGCGGCTTTCTCGCCCGTCAGTCCTGGGCGGGGCAGGTGGGCGGCATCGCCGACTTCGACGACCTCGGCGTCCCGGCCGGCGGCCATCTGGCTTTCGCCGTCTCGCTTGCCTCCTCCACCGAGCCCAATGCCGAGGGCATACCCGGACGCTCCCACGCGGCGAAACCGCTCGTCGGCAAGTCCGACAGGCTGGGCGCCGGCCAGCACGGCGGCCTCGGCCGTCATGAGCAGTCGCCGTTCCTCATCGCCGACG
>JARLIU010000155.1 GCA_031291595.1 Ancalomicrobiaceae bacterium
CACGCCTTGCGCCAGGCCGACACGATTTCGGCGCGCGCGACATGGCGGCCGGCGGTGACGACGTGCCGCCCGCGCGCCCAGACGTCGCGGACGGGATTGTCGGGGCACGCGAACACGAGGGCGTCGAGCCGGGCATCGCCGTGGCGGCCGATCAAGGCAGGGTGGTCGGTATCGAGCACGACGAGATCGGCCGGCGCGCCGACGGCAATGCGGCCGGCGCCGTTGCCGAGCGCCTGAGCACCACCCTTGGCCGCGACGTCGAACAGCGTCCGTCCGGTCGAGTGCGGCGGCCGGGCCAGGCGGTTGCGGGCGCGGTCGTGCAGCCGCTGCGACTGTTCGAGCAGGCGCAATTCCTGTGGTAGCGAGATCAACACATTGGAATCGCTGCCGACGCCGAAGACGCCGCCGTTGTCGATGAGATCGACGCCGGGGAAGATGCCGTCGCCGAGGTCGGCCTCGGTGATCGGGCAAAGGCCGACGACGGCGCCCGATGCCGCGATGCGGGCGATTTCCTCCGGCGTCACGTGGGTGGCGTGGATCAGACACCAGCCGGCGTCCACCGCTACGAGGTCGATCAGCCGGTCGACCGGACGGCGACCGGTGGCGGCAAGGCAGTCGTCGACCTCGGCCAACTGCTCGGCGACATGGATGTGGATCGGGCCGCCGCAGTGGAGGCCCGCGAGGATCTTCAGTTCTTCCGGCGCGACGGCGCGCAGCGAATGCGGCGCGATGCCAATGCGGCCGCCGGGCAGGCTTTTCACCGCCGTCGCCGCAGATGCATGCAATCGGGCGAAACCGTCGAGGTCCGAGACAAATCGCCGCTGGCCGTCGTTCGCCGGTTCATTCCCGAAGCCGCCGTGGGCATAGAACACCGGCAGCAGCGTCAGGCCGATGCCGGTTGTCCCGGCCGCAGCGACGACGGCTGTCGCCATCTCGGCCGGATCGTCGTAAGGCCGGCCGTCGCGCTGGTGGTGGACGTAGTGGAACTCGGCGACGGCGGTGAAGCCCGATTCCAGCATTTCGACTTGCGACAGCGCGGCGATTGCCTGCAGGTCCTCCGGCTCGATCGTATTGGCAAAGCGATACATGGCCTCGCGCCAGGTCCAGAAGTGATCGGCCGCGCCGTCGCCGCGCCGTTCGGTCAGGCCGGCAAAGCCGCGCTGGAACGCATGGCTGTGCAGATTGCCGACGCCGGGCAGCGCGACGCCCGCAACGCGTTCGGCGCCTACCGCTTGCGCGGGATCGGCCGATGGCGTCACCTCGGTGAAGATGCCGTCTTGCCAGGTCACCAGGACATCGTCCTGCCAGCCGTCCGGGGTCAGTGCCTCATCGAGGATCAGTCGCATCGCTGCCGCGCCTCCGCCGTTGCGATAAATATGTCTATGCATATTGACAGGAGCGCAGGGGTCTCGCAAGTTTGACAAGGTCGCCGGCGGCCGCTGCGCTAGCATGCTCGCCGTTGGCGATTGGTCATCCTGCCCCAGCCGTCCACCAGCCGTCGCTTGAGAGGCGCGTGATGAGCGTCACCCCGATGTTCGATACAGTCTGGCTGAACGCGCGCATCGCCACCATGGCTGCGGGCGCGCCTGCAGCACACGGGGCGCCCGTCATGTCCGGGCTCGGGATCATCGACGATGGCGCCGTCGCGGCCAAGGACGGGCGGATCGCCTTCGTCGGCCGGCGCGCCGAACTGCCGGCGGGCGAGGCAGCGGCAACGGTCGACTGCGAGGGCCGCTGGATCACGCCCGGTCTCATCGATTGCCACACGCATCTGGTGTTTGCCGGCAATCGGGCCGACGAATTCGAACGCCGGCTCAACGGCACTTCCTATCAAGAGATCGCGGCGGCCGGCGGCGGCATCGCCGCGACGGTGCGGGCGACGCGCGCCGCCACCGAGGACGAATTGATAGCCGCGACGCTGCCGCGCCACGACCGGCTGATAGCCGACGGGGTGACGACCGTGGAGATCAAGTCTGGTTATGGGCTTGATCTCAAAAGTGAACGGGCCTCGCTTCGCGCCGCGCGGCGGCTGGGCGAGCTCCGCGATGTCGCTGTCACGACGACGTTCCTCGGCGCGCATGCGCTGCCGCCGGAAGCGATGGGTGACAAGGATGCTCATATCGACGCGGTGATCGCGATGCTGCCGGCGCTCGCCGCCGAAGGTCTCGTCGATGCGGTCGATGCTTTTTGCGAGGGGATCGCATTTTCGCCGGAGCAGGTCGGACGGGTGTTCGAGGCGGCGCGACAACGCGGCCTGCCGGTGAAATTGCATGCCGACCAGCTGTCCGACCTCGGTGGCGCCGAACTGGCAGCGCGCTATTCGGCCCTGTCGGCCGACCATCTCGAATGCGCCAATGCGGCTGGCGTCGCCGCGATGGGACAAGCCGGTACGGTGGCGGTGCTGCTGCCCGGCGCCTTCTATTTCCTGCGCGAGACGCGCCTGCCGCCGATCGAGCAATTCCGGGCGTCGGGCGTCGGCATGGCGGTATCGACCGACTGCAATCCCGGCACCTCGCCGATGACCTCGCTGCTGCTGGCCATGAATATGGCGGCAACCTGCTTCCGGCTGACCATCGAGGAGTGCCTTGTCGGCGTGACGCGCAACGCGGCGCAGGCGCTGGGGCTTTCCGCCGAGATCGGCACGCTGGAAGTCGGAAAGCGCTGCGATCTCGCCGTCTGGTCGGTCGAAACGCCGGCCGAACTCGTCTGGGCGCTCGGCGCCACTCCTCTTCACAGCCGAATTCGGGGCGGTAAATGACTGTCAAGGTAACATTGACTCCGGGCCAGACAGCGCTTGCCGATTGGTCGGCGATCCTCGCTGGTGCCGAGGTCGAACTGGCGGCCTCCGCCATTCCCGAGATCGAGGCGGGCGCGGCGGCGATTGCCACCATCGTCGCCAAGGGCGAGCCGGTCTACGGCATCAACACCGGCTTCGGCAAACTCGCTTCGGTGCGCATTGCCGACGCGGATCTGGCGCGGCTGCAGCACAATCTGGTCATTTCGCACGCCTCCGGTGTCGGCGAGGCGCTGGCACCGGAGATCACCCGGCTGATGATGGCGTTGAAGCTCGCCAATCTCGGGCAAGGCGCGTCCGGTGTGCGGCTGGAAACGGCGCGGCTCATAGAGGCCATGCTCGCCCGTGGCGTCGTGCCGGTCGTCCCGGTTCAAGGCTCGGTTGGCGCATCGGGTGATCTGGCGCCGCTCGCCCACATGACCGCGGCGATGATCGGCGTCGGCGAGGCCGTGTTTCAGGCCAAGCGCATGCCGGCCGCCGATGCGCTCGCAATGGCCGGACTGAAGCCGGCGACGCTCGGGCCGAAGGAGGGTCTGGCGCTGCTCAACGGCACGCAGTTTTCGACCGCCAATGCGCTCGCCGGGCTGTTCGCGGCCGAACGGCTCATCCGCGTCGGCCTCATCGCCGGCGCCTTGACCACCGATGCGGCCAAGGGCTCGGACGGGCCGTTCGATCCGCGCATTCATGCGCTGCGCCGCCATCCCGGCCAGATCGCCGCCGCCGCCGCGCTGCGTACCCTGATGGCCGGTTCGGCGATCCGGGCGAGCCATGTCGCCGGTGACGACCGCATCCAGGATCCCTATTGCCTCAGATGCCAGCCGCAGGTGATGGGCGCCGCGCTCGACATCTTGCGCTCCGTCGCTACGACGCTGGAAACCGAGGCGAACGGCGTCACCGACAATCCCTTGATCTTCGCCGGAACTGACGGCGGCGTTACGGAAGCGATCTCGGGCGGCAATTTCCACGCCGAGCCGGTCGCTTTTGCCGCCGACATCACGGCGCTTGCCTTGTGCGAAATCGGCTCCATCGCCGAGCGGCGCATCTCGCTGCTGGTCGATCCGGTGCTGTCGCGGCTGCCGGCGTTCCTGACGCCGAAGCCCGGGCTCAATTCCGGCTTCATGATCCCGCAGGTGACGGCGGCGGCGCTGGTCTCGGAAAACAAGCAGATGGCACATCCGGCCAGCGTCGATTCCATCCCCACCTCCGCCAACCAGGAAGACCACGTCTCGATGGCGGCGCATGGCGCCTACCGGCTCGCCCGCATGGCGCGCAACGTCGCCAATGTGCTGGCGATCGAACTGCTCGCCGCGGCGCAGGGCTGCGATTTCCTGGATCCTCTCGCCTCCTCGCCCGCTCTGGAACGGGTCCGGGCGACGGTCCGGGCGGCGGTGCCGGCGCTTGTCGACGATCGGTTTTTCGCTCCCGACATCGCCGCGGTCGCCGGCCTTGTCACCTCCGGCGCAATCGAAGCGGCGGTGGCGCCCCTCACCTTGCCCGCGTTGACGGAGACCGCCGCATGACGCCGACCCCGAACAATTTCGTCGTGGTGGAGCGCGGCGCGGCGCCGCTGATCCTGTCCATGCCGCATGTCGGCGTGGGACTGCCGGCGGAGTTCGAGAACCGCTTCGTCTCGCCCTGGCTCGCCCGCCGCGATGCCGACTGGCATGTGGACCAGCTCTATGCCTTCGGGCGCGACCTCGGCGCCACCATCGTCCGCACCATCGTGTCGCGTTCGGTGATCGACCTCAACCGCGATCCTTCCGGCGCATCGCTCTATCCCGGACAGGCGACGACCGGGCTGTGTCCGACGGAGACGTTCGACGGCGAACCGCTGTATCGACCTGGCGAGGCACCGGACGAGACCGACATCGCTGAGCGCCGCGCCATCTGGTTCGGCCCGTACCATTGGGTGTTGACCCGGGAGATCGAACGGCTGAAGGCGGTGCATGCAAAAGTCGTCGTCTACGACTGCCATTCGATCCGCTCGGTCATCCCACGGCTGTTTCCGGGCGAACTGCCGCAGTTCAACATCGGCACCAATTCCGGCGCCTCGTGCGATGCGGGCTTGAGGGCGGCGGTCGAGGAACCGTGTGCCGCGTCGGGCCTCGGCCACGTCGTCGACGGCCGATTCAAGGGCGGCTGGATCACCCGCCACTACGGCCGGCCGCTCGGCGGAGTCCACGCCATCCAGATGGAGTTGGCCATCCGCGGATACTTGCGCGAGCCGGAGATCGTCGACGAGGGCAATTGGCCGGTCGCCTTCGATCCGCAATTTGCCGCTCCGATGACGACGGTTCTGCGCCAAGTGCTCGAAGGCGCGCTCGCCTTCGCCAAGGGCTGAACAGCCTTTCTCCCAGACCGAGATGACGATCCGAGGACGATTCCCATGACCCGCATCGACAACGAACGCATCGTGCGCGCCCCGCGCGGGACCGAGATCTCGGCGCAGAGCTGGCTGACCGAGGCGCCGCTCCGGATGCTCATGAACAATCTCGACCCGGACGTTGCCGAGCGGCCGGGCGAACTCGTCGTCTACGGCGGCATCGGCCGGGCGGCCCGCGACTGGGAGAGTTTCGACCGCATCGTCGCGACGCTGCAGCGCTTGAAGAGCGACGAGACGCTGCTCATCCAGTCCGGTAAGCCGGTCGGGGTGTTCCGCACCCACGCCGACGCGCCGCGGGTGCTGATCGCCAATTCCAACCTGGTACCGCATTGGGCGACCTGGGAGCACTTCAACGAGCTCGATCGCAAGGGCCTGATGATGTACGGCCAGATGACGGCCGGCTCGTGGATCTACATCGGCGCGCAAGGCATCGTGCAGGGCACCTACGAGACCTTCGTCGAGGCGGGCCGCCGGCATTTCGGCGGCTCGCTCAACGGCAAGTGGATCCTGAGCGGCGGTCTCGGCGGCATGGGCGGGGCGCAACCGCTCGCCGCAACCATGGCGGGCGCCTCGATGATCGCGGTCGAATGCCAGCCGAGCCGCATCGAGTTTCGGCTGCGCACCGGCTATCTCGATCTGAAAGCCGACACGATCGACGAGGCTTTGGCGATCGTCGACCGGGCGGCGAGGGACGGCAAGCCAGTCTCGGTCGGGCTGCTGGGCAACTGCGCCGAGGTGCTGCCGGAGATGCGCCGGCGCGGCATCAGGCCCGACTTTCTCACCGACCAGACCTCGGCCCATGATCCGGTCAACGGCTATCTGCCGGCCGGCTGGACGCTCGACCAATGGGTCTCCCGCCGCGAGACCGACCCGAAGGGCGTGGCCGCGGCCGCGCGCGCCTCGATGGCGGTGCATGTGCAGGCGATGCTTGACTGGTTTCACGAGGGCGTGCCGACCACCGACTACGGCAACAACATCCGGCAGATGGCGTTCGACGAGGGGGTGAAGGACGCGTTCGACTTCCCCGGCTTCGTGCCGGCCTATATCCGGCCGCTGTTCTGCCGCGGCGTCGGGCCGTTCCGCTGGGCGGCGCTGTCGGGCGACCCGGAGGACATCTACAAGACCGACGCCAAGGTGAAGGAGCTGATCCCCGACGATCCGCATCTCGCCAATTGGCTCGACATGGCAAGGGAACGCATCCATTTCCAGGGCTTGCCGGCGCGCATCTGCTGGGTCGGCCTCGGCGACCGGCACCGGCTCGGTCTCGCCTTCAACGAAATGGTGGCGAACGGCGAGGTGCGGGCTCCGATCGTCATCGGCCGCGACCACCTTGATTCCGGCTCGGTCGCCAGTCCCAACCGCGAAACGGAATCGATGCTCGACGGCTCGGATGCCGTGTCCGACTGGCCGCTGTTGAACGCCCTCCTCAACTGCGCCTCGGGTGCCACCTGGGTGTCGCTGCACCATGGCGGCGGCGTCGGCATGGGCTATTCGCAGCACGCCGGCATGGTCATCGTCGCCGACGGCACGGAAGCGGCAGCGCGGCGGCTGGAACGGGTGTTGTGGAACGATCCGGCCACCGGCGTTATGCGCCATGCCGACGCGGGCTATGACAGCGCGCGCGACTGGGCGCGGGAAAAGCGGCTGGATCTGCCGAGCCTGTGAGGTGCCGCCATGCGCCTGATCCGCCTTGCAGACCTCACGCCGCGGCCGTGGAAGAACGGCGGCGGGGTGACGGTCGAATACCTGGTTTCGCCGGCAAACGCCGGTCTCGATGCCTTCGACTGGCGGGTGAGCCGGGCGGAGGTCGCTGCCGACGGGCCGTTTTCGCTGTTCGCCGGCATCGATCGCACGCTGACGGTCGTTGACGGCGCCGGCATCGATCTGGTCATCGCCGATCGCACGGTGCGGCTCGATCCCGGCTGCGCGCCGTTGGCTTTTGCCGGCGACGTGCCGGTGGCAAGCCGGCTCGTCACCGGTCCGATCCGTGATTTGAATGTCATGAGCCGGCGCGGACGGTTCGCGCATCGGGTCGAACGGCTGGCACTGCCGGCCGGGATCGAGCCGCCGGGATCGGGTGCCGCGCGGCTGATCGTGGCGCTCGGGGCAGTCGAGGCAACAAGTGCCGGCCGGGCGGAGAGGCTTGCGCCCGGCGACATGATTGTCGCTGGCGGGGAGCGAATGTTTTTCGGCAGTCCAGCCAGTGGTTCGGTGTTGCTTATTGAGATCATGCCGACGTAAATTCGCCGGTGCCGTCCAAATAACGATCGAGCGAACCCGTCATTGCGAGCGAAGCGAAGCAATCCAGAGGCTTATCTTGTTTTCTGGATTGCTTCGCTTCGCTCGCAATGACGAACCACGGACGCCGAATTACTTTTGAACCTGATCGGGTTGGCTCACCCCACCTTGCGTCCGCCGATCGACGGCGAAAACACCATCAACGACAGGAGCTCGAACAGCATCTGCGCCCCGGCCTGGGCGGTGGTGGTGTTGGTGTCGTATTGCGGTGCCACTTCGACGACGTCGCCGGCCACGAAGTTGATGCCGGCCAGCCCGCGCAACAGTTCGATCATCTCGCGCGTCGACGGGCCGCCGACTTCCGGCGTGCCGGTGCCCGGCGCATAGGCGGGATCGAGGCAGTCGACGTCGAACGAGATGTAGACCGGTGCATCGCCGACGACCTGGCGCGCCTTCTCGACGATCGCCGGGATGCCGAGCTTGGGCATCTCCTCGGCGTGGATCACCGTCATGCCGCTGTCGTAGGAGAATTCCCAGATGTATTCCGACGAACCGCGGATGCCGATCTGGATGGTCCTGGTCGGATCGAGCACGCCGGCCAAGACCGCCTCGCGGAACGGGCCGCCGTGGTGGAATTTCGAGTAGTCGAACGGCCCGCCGGTGTCGCAGTGGGCGTCCAGGTGGATCAGTCCCACCGGCCGGTCCTTGCCGACCGCCTTCAGCGCGGGCAGCGACACGGAATGATCGCCGCCGACGCCGAGCGGCACCACCCCGGCCGCGACGACCTTCGCCACGTAGGCTTCGATGTCCTCGTGGCACATCTCCAGGCTGTAGCGGGAGCGGAACACCACGTCGCCGATGTCGGCAACGCGCAATTCCTTGGTCGGCATGCATTTCAGAACATGCTCGTAGGGTCCGATGCGCTCGATGGTCCTGACGGCCCTGGGCCCGAAACGGGCGCCGGAGCGATTGGTGACGCCCAGATCCATCGGCATGCCGTAGAGTGCCACCTGCAGGTCGCCGAAGTCGGGCGCGTAGCGGTCGACGGGCAAGAAGGGGGCGGCGAGCAAGGTCGGCACGCCGACATAGGGCGCGGCCCGCGTGCCGTTCTTGTCGATCATGGCGGCGGCCACCCGCGCCCGTTCGGGATCGTGAATGACGCCGTTGGACGCATCACCGTACTTGGCGCGCAGTCGAGCCAGTTGCTTGTCGTCGTACATGATGTCTCCTCGCTGGCGGCGGGCGCGCCGATGGCGCGGATGGGCGAGACTATCGAGCGAGTTGCCGTCGCGATCAAGCCGCTCGCCCGTCAGCCGACAAGGCGAGCCATGACGGTGGCGCAGAGGGAGGCGAGGACGTCGAGCCCGTGCGGCCATGGTCCGAAGCCGGCCTCGGCATTGATGTGGCCGGCGTCGCCGACATCGACGAGATCGGCATTCCAGACGCGGCACCAATGTTCGGCGCGGTCGAAGCGCATGATCGGGTCGTTGCGGCTGGCGGCGACGATGGCGGGAACGCCGAGGTCACGCTCCGGCACGCGGTCTTCCGCCTCGAACCGCGCCGGTTCGGCCGGGGCGACCAGAAACACGCCGGCGACGAGCGGATGATGGTCGGCGGCGAGGCAGGTGGAGGCCAGCGCACCGAGCGAATGACCGATCAGCACCGCCGGGCGGTTGCGCTGGGCGATGAGCCGGGCGATCGCCGCGACCCACAGTTCGATGTCGGGATTGTCCCAGCGCTTCTGCGCGATCCGCTGGAACGGAGGCGATTGGGCCTGCCA
Organism: Ancalomicrobiaceae bacterium; assembly: GCA_031291595.1. Lineage (GTDB taxonomy): Bacteria > Pseudomonadota > Alphaproteobacteria > Rhizobiales > Ancalomicrobiaceae > CAIYYN01. The sequence goes on from JARLIU010000155.1 coordinate 9,196, forward strand.
CTGCGTCTGCCAGTGCTCCGGGCCGGAATCCTTGAGGCCCGGCACAAGCACAAGATCCAGGTGCTTGGCCACATCGGCAAGCGTCTGCAAGGTCCGGCGGTGATGGAGGGCGATCATTCGAGCTTCGGCTTCGGTTGGATCCGCTTGATGACGTTATGCTCATTGTTGCGGTGCGGCAATCGCGCCGGGCGGAGCGGAGCGCATCCGTCCCGGTCGGCGGACTCGGGGCGGATGCCGCAGGCGTCTGTTTCCACATCGCTTTTGCGGAAATCTGGCGACTGTTGTTCCGGCGCGACGCCCTCCCTGGCGCAAAACGCATGTAGACGGTGGAGGAAGAGCGTCAGGGCGAGAAGATCGGCACTGCCGCCGGGGCTGAGATTCTTGGCGATGAACGCCTTGTCGAGCTCGGCGATGTCGGCGCGCCAGCCGGGGGCGCGGATGCCGCCCCGTGCATTCAGCCGGGCCGCCTCGGTACGGGCGAAGGCCAGCCCGGCCAGCCCGCCGCGGGCGACGAGGTTGGTGTCGGCATTGTGCTCGAGCAGATGCAGGAAGGCGGCATGCAGCGCGGTTTCCTCGTCGAGGCCGGAATCCATCGCCGTCTCGAACATCGGCAGCGCGCTTCGGCGCACGGTCGAAAACCCGGTCTCGGCCTCGCCGCGCGCGCCGGTCAAGCCGTAAAGCTGGTAGAGGCGCTCGCCGGCGGTTTTGGGTTGGCACCGCGGCGCCAACTCGCGCGCGACGATGCCGCGGCTGATGTCGGCCACTTCGTCCAGGGCCAGGTCGCGATCGAGGCGGCCGTGCCGTGCCCAGGTGCGCCCCAGGGCGGCCGTGATCAGGCCGAAGGCGAAGATCGAACCCTTGTGGGTGTTGACGCCGTCGGTCGCGGCAAACATCGCCCGCTCGCATGCGAGCCCGTCGGGGCGCAGCAGCGGCAGGATGGCACGCGCCGGCAGGTTGGCGGTCTCGGCGCCGGTGACGAACAGCCGCGCAAACCACGGCCGGATGGCTGCGGCGCTTCGCAGAAACAGCGTGTGGTCCATGTCGCGATGCGCACCGGAATTGGCGCGATCGACCAGGCCGGGTTTCGGCGTCAGCTCGACTTCGCCGACAAGGCAGGCTTCGACGAGCGCGGCGATCGCATCGGCCAGCGCGGTCGGGCTGTTGCAGGGGAGCGGGGGCGCCGCCGGGCGGCAGGCGCGGTCAGGCTGGACTGCAGAGCCAAACATCGATCCTGTCCTCCATCCGGGTAAGAAGCGCATCGAGCGTATGGGCGCGCGAGCGTCCACATTCTTTTGCCGGCTTATCGCAGACAAGGCAGTGACGCGCCGGCAGGCCGAGGTCGGCGCGGCCGACAGTGTGCCCGTCGGCGGCGGCCACGTCGAGATCGAATAATCGGCCGAGCGGGTGGGCCTCTTCCAAGTCGACGAGCGCACGTTTGATGTCGACGGCGGGGGCATCGAGGGCGACGAAAGCCTCGGGCCCGGTCACCGGCGTGGCGCAATGGTGGGTCGTCGCGGTCCAGCCGCTTTGGGACGCGAGTGCCTCGATCGCCGCGAGCGCGGCGACAAACGGGATACGCGACAACTCGCAGTCCTTGACCGGCCCGGGCATGACGGTGGTCACGGTGACGATCGGCCGTCTCGTCGCGGCCAGGAGCGCCGCACGGCGCTCGGCCCGGGCGTCGCGCGCCGCAAGCAGCTCGTCGAGGCTCGCCTGGCGTCCGGTGCGCCAGTGCGAGCGGTCCCGCGCCGCCTCCGGCATCGCTACCCCGCCGCCTGGCGGACGACGTCGATCACCGAGCCGTCGCGATAGCGGATGACGCCGACGACCTTGTCGAGGAACTCGACCGGTCGCGGCTCGCCGGTGAGGGAGACGGCCTGGGCGTAGAGGTCGTCGATCGGGATGACCGGCAGCCCGGCCGCCGTCAATCGCGCGGCGACCTCCGGCCGATTGGGGTTGACCGCGATGCCGTGGTCGGTGACGACGGCGCCAATGGTCTCGCCGGGGGTGACGATGGTGGTGCAGCGCTTGACCACGGTGGGGATGCGCGAGCGGATCAGCGGCCCGACGACGATCGCCAGGTTGGCCCCCGCCGCGGTGTCGGAATGACCGCCGGAGGCGCCGAGCATGACGCCGTTGGAGCCGGTGATGACGTTGACGTTGAAATCGAGGTCGATTTCCAGGGCGGAGAGGATCACCATGTCGACGCGGTCGACGGCGGCGGCCTTCGACGTCAGGTTGGCGTAGAAGTTGGTCGAGATCTCCCAGTGTTCGGGGCTAGTGGCCAGCGAGTCGGCCGCCACCGCGTCGAAACTCTGGGTGTCGAGGATGCGGCCGACGAGGCCCTTCCTGTGCAATTCGACGATCGAGCCGGTGATGCCGCCAAGCGCGAATCCGGCCTTGATCCCCTTCTTGCGCATCTTCTGTTCCAGATACCGGGCGGTGGCGGTGGCCGAACCGCCGGTGCCGGTCTGCATGGAGAAGCCGTCCTCGAAATAGCCGGCATGCTCCATGACGTCGGCAGCCAGTTTTGCGATCAACAGCTCGCGCGGGTTCGACGTCATGCGGGCCGCGCCGATCGAGATTTTCGCCGGATCGCCGATCTCGCTGACTTTGACGATCAGGTCCACCTGGTCCTGGCGGATCGAGGCCGGCATATTGGGATAGGGGACGAGCTCTTCAGCCAAGAGGACGACGGTCTTCGCCCGCGACGCATCGACCATGGCGTAGCCGAGCGAGCCGCAGCGCGACCGGCCGGAGACGGCATTGGCGTTGCCGAACTCGTCGGCCGTCGAGACACCCAAAAAAGCGACGTCGACGGCGAGTTCGCCGCGGTCCATCAGGTGCACGCGACCGCCGTGCGAATGGATGTGGATCGGCTCTTCCATCAGGCCGTGGCTGATGGCGTCGGCCAGCTTGCCGCGCATGCCGGAGGTGTAGATGCGACGGATGACGCCGGACTTGATGTGCTCGATCAATGGGAAGTTGCAGGCGAGCAGCGATGACGGCGCGAGGGTCAAGTCGCGGAAGCCCATCTCGGCCAGACGACCGACGACGAGGTTGATGGTCTTGTCGCCTTCGCGGAAGCCGTGGTGGAAGGAGATGGTCATGCCGCTCTTCAGGCCAGAGGCGCGGATGGCGTCCTCGAGGCTGTTGGCGACCTTGCGGCCGTATTTCTCTTGCCTGCTGCCAAGATAGGGAGCGCTGGCGGTGACGCCTGAGAAGCCTTGCAGGCCGGCGATCTCGGCGGCGGCGAAGCGGGCGGTGATCGAAGCGTTCATTGTCTCATCCCGTTACGTGCGCAAGCCCGAGGCATTGGCGCGGGCAATGACCAGCCGGGCGTGGGCGACGATCGGCGCGTCGATCATCTTGCCGCCGAGCGAGATGACGCCAAGGCCTTTTGATTCGGCCGTCTCAGCCGCCTGGACCACGCGGCGGGCATAATCGACCTCTTCCTCGGTCGGGGCGAACGCATTGTGCAGAAGGTCGATCTGGCGCGGATTGATCAGCGACTTGCCGTTGAAGCCGAGCCGCTTGATCAGCTCGACCTCTTTGAGGAAGCCGGCATCGTCGTTGACGTCGGAGAAGACGACGTCGAATGCGTCGATCTTGGCATAGCGGGCGGCATGCAGCACGGCGCAGCGGGCATAGAACAGTTCGCTGCCGTCGCCGCGCTCGGTCTGCATGTCCATGACGTAGTCGAAGCCGGCGAGCGCGATGCCGATCATGCGCTTCGAGGCCGTTGCGATGGCGAGCGCATTGACGACGCCGGCAGCCGACTCGATCGCTGCCATCAGTTTGGTGGAGCCGACCGCGCGGCCGCAGTCTGTCTCGATCCGTTCGACTTCAGCCTCCAGCGCGTGCACGTCGTCGGCGGTGTCGGTCTTGGGCAGGCGGACCACGTCGACCCCGGCCCTGACCACCGCTTCGAGATCCGTCAGGCCGAAGGGCGTCGACAGGGAATTGATGCGCACCACCGTTTCGACGCGGCTGTAGACCGGCAGCTTCAGCGTGTGGAAGACGAGCAGCCGAGCCGAGTCCTTCTCGCGCAGCGACACGGCGTCTTCCAGGTCGAACATGATGCAATCCGGCTTGAACACATAGGCGGTCGACAGCATCGCCGCGTTGGAGCCGGGCAGAAACAGCATCGAACGGCGGAGCTTGAGGGGAGCACTCATGACAGGGCACTCCAATCCGCGGTCCAGGCATCGACGCCGCGCTGCACCGCCGTCTGCAGCCGCGCCCGGACCACGCAGTCGAGCGCGCCCTTGTCCTCGATGACGATCAGCCCCGCGAAAATGCCGAGTTTGGCGAGCGTGTCGCGCACCACTGCCTCGATCTGCGCACCGAACTGCTGGATCACCTCGCTCTGCAACACGATCTCCAGCTCGTCGTCGCGCGGAGCGATGCGCACCATCAGATCGCTCGATTCGAGCGTCCCGGCCAGCGCCTCCCTGACGATCTTCATAGGCTTGCCTCCATTCGGCGGAGCGATGATCAGGCCGCCGTCGGCCGTTCGATGCGGTACTTGGACTGCAGCAGCGCCAGCGTCGTCGGCGGCACCAATTTGGCGATGGTGGAGAAATCGCCGGCGCGCAACAGCCGGCGCACGGCGGAGGCGGAGATCGGCGCCTGGTCCTGCTCGGAGCGCGGAATCTCCACCACCGCGATGGCCGGCGAGACCGAGACATCGGCGCGCAGCCAATGCATCATGTCGGCGTTGTACTTGTGGGTCGTCCGGCAGAACGGCTCGGTGCCGACGAAGCGATGGGTGACGCCGAGCGCTGGTGCGATCCAATTGCGGAACAGCAACAGGTCGATCGCGGTGAAGCAGTCGCCGACGATGCCCTTCTCCTTGAAGAAGTAGGCCGAGAACGTGGCGCGCGACACCATGTACTCCGAGCCCGGATGCAGAGTGACGCGTGGAATGCCTTCGATGCCGGCTTTGACCAGCTGGAACCGGTCGCGATAGCTGATGAGGGAGACGTCCTCGGCGACGACGAACAGATGCACCCAGTCGGAATGGGCGGCGGCGTGTTCGACCAGATGGCGGTGGCCGTAGGTGAACGGGTTGGCGTTGACCACGATCGAGCCGATGACGTCTCCCGGCTGGCGCAGCTTCTTCAACTGGTTGCAGTAGGACTGGATGCCGACCGGCGTGTTCTCCATCAGGGCGACCGTGCCCGGGACGACAGCCAAGGGATAGAAGCCGCAGCAGCGGAAGAAATCGACGTTGTCGGGCTTGGTATAGAGAAACAGATGCACGTGGCCACGCTCATGCGCCAGATGCACGATCTCGGTCAGCAGCTTCAACCCCAGCGCTTCGCCGCGCCAATCCGGGTCGATCGCCACGCATTTGACGACGTTCTTCTCCAACCCGGCGCAGGCGATCAGCCGCCGCGCCAGACGGAACACCACGAATGCCTCGACCCCGATCTCGTAGTCGAGGTCAGATCGTGCGAGCAGCCTGACGATTTCCTGGCGCTCGTTCTCCTCCTCAGCCGGATCGACCGCGTAGGAGAGCAATTCTTCAGACATGGGAAGGCTTTCCAGAGCGATCCGGCCGGGTCGGCGGAGTGGTCGAGACTCAAGTCCCCCGCAGTCTAGAAGCCATTTATGGCTCAAACCTTGATCGAAATGCGTGTCGTGCGACGCGAGCGGGAATTTGTCGCGGTACTGGCCCGCCAGTTGGGCCTCAAGTCCTGGCGAGGGGCGCGAAGAAATCGACGATCGCCTCGACAGCCGCACCGATCAGCCGGGGATCGTCGTAGAAGTCGATCTGGCCGGCAGACGCGAGCCAGACCTGGCGCTTCCGGGCACTGAGGCGGCGATAGAAGGCGCGGGCGAGCGACGGCGCCAGCGCCCGTTCGGAATGGACGAGAATCGTCGGCATGGCGATGTCATGGGCGATGCCCTGGGTGTCGAACGGCAGCGTGTACTGCCGCGACTGCACCGCGAAGGCGTTGACGTAATTCGCAACCGCGCCGCGCGGCGTGCCGTAGTACTGGTAGGCTTCGGCGAGCGGCATGGCGACGTCGCCGCCGTCGAGGCCGACGGCGGGGATCGTCTCGGCGCGGCCGGTGGCATCATAGATCGCCTGCGCCTTCAAGGCTCGGGTCAACGCCGCATCGAACTGCTCGCCCATGGACTTTTTCGCCATCTCGGCATCGGCGTAGTAGCCGGCGATGCCGGCGAAACCGGAAAAGCGGTGATCCTTCGCCATGGCGTAGGCCATGTAGCCGCCGCCGGCGCAGACGCCGACCCCGATGACCGGCAGCGCCGCCAGGTCCGGCACCGTCTTCACGTAGTCGAACGCGGCGGAGATATCCTCGGCCTTGGCGAACGGATTCTCCAGCTGGCGCGGCTTGCCGCCGCTTTCGCCGAAGGTGCGGTGGTCGAAAGCCAGCGCCGCCCAGCCGCGCGCGGCAAGCGCCGCGGCATAGGCGCCGGACGCCTGCTCCTTCACCGAAGTCGACGGGCCAGTGAGGATGGCGACGCCCTCCGGCGCGCCATCCGGCATATGAAGCGTACCGACCAGCGCGGCGGCGTGGCTGACGAAGGTTGTGCGCAGCTGCATGTGGATCCCCAATGAGCACACGTATAGGTACAATACTCTAGGGTTTCGCGTTCTTATGATTTTATCCGGCGAGATTGCAACAACTAGATGCAATGGTGCCATCTGAGGATGAAATATCGTTGACACTGCGTAAATGCATGCATAGGCTATGCATATGTCTATCGCCAATCGAACCGGGGCCTTGGGCCTGCTGCTGTTCGACGCAGTTGAGGCGGCGCTTCAGGGGCTGTCGCCGAGCGCGGCGGCGTTTCTGCTGACGGCGTTCTACCGGCCGGGCGCCTCGACCACGGAAATCGCGGCGATCGCCGGCGTCAGCCAGCCGACGGGCGTGCGGGTGCTGGCGGGCCTGCGCACCCGCGGGTTAATCGAGGCGCCGGTCAGACGCGGCCGCGCGACGCCGATCCTGCTCACGGAGTTCGGCCGCGCCCGCGCACAGGTGGTGCAGACGGCGCGGCTCGAGGCGATGCAGCGGCTGCTCGGGCCGCTCGACGGGGAAGAGCGCGCGCAGTTCGCGGTGCTGATCGACAAGATCATGGCCGGAGCGACGGTATCGCGGGCGTTTGCGCGCACGACCTGCCGGCTGTGCGACCATCCGGCCTGCATCGAGCCCGAGTGTCCGCTCGGCACGCGGGCGAGCCTGCTGGAACAGTCAGGGATCCAGACGGAGTGAGGCCATGATCATCCGCCATGCCGGGAAGACACCCGAGATCGACGGCGGCGCCTTTGTCGCGCCGGATGCAACCGTGTGCGGCGACGTGCGCATCGGCTGGGGCACGCGGATCATGCACGGCGCACGGCTGATCGCCGAGGCCGGCGGCCGCATCGAGATCGGCAACGAGTGCATCGTGCTCGAAAACGCCGTGGTGCGGGCAACGGCGGCGCATTGCTGCCGCATCGGCGATCACACGCTGATCGGGCCGCATGCGCATGTGGTGGGCGCGACGATCGTCGGCCGCGCCTTCATCGCGACCGGCGCCGCGGTGTTCCACGGCGCGCATCTCGCGGAAAACACCGAAGTCCGCATCAACGGCGTCGTCCACATCGACACCCGGCTCGAAGCGGGCACGACCGTACCGATCGGCTGGGTGGCGGTCGGCGATCCGGCGAAGATCCTGCCGCCCGGCGAGCACGAGGCCATCTGGGCGGTGCAGCGGCCGTTGGATTTCCCGCGCCGGGTCTACGGCGTCGACCGGAGCGCGCCCGACGTGATGGCCGAGATCACAACGCAGATGTCCGAGTGGCTGGCGGCGCATGCGGCGGACGAGGTCATCCGAAGCTGATCGCGCCGGGCCCGAGAGGTCCCGTGCCGGCGTCGAGCCGCCAAGCGCGATGCGCCATCGATTGGGCCGGACGTCAAGGCTCCGGCTCAGCGTCGGTCGAGGCGCCGACGGAAGATCATGTCCTTGGATGCGACGACGGCGCCGAGCGTGATCAGTGCGGCGGCGGCGGCGATCACCCATTCGAAGCGACCGAAGCCGGCCAGGATCAGGAACAGCGTGGACATGAGCGGCGACAGATAGCTGGCGGCACCGAGCACCTGGATGTCGCCATGTTTGACGCCGTGGTCCCAGACGAAGAAGGCAGCGCCGAGCGGCAGGGCGCCCAGGCCGGCGACGGCGGCCCAGGCGGTCGGCGTCTCCGGCCAGACGGTCGTCTCCAGGCAGACGTGGCAGAGGAAGGAGAGGGCCGAAGTCGCCAGGCAGAAGCCGGCGACGGCGCCGGTCGGCACCGCGGCCATGCGGCGGGAGGCGATCGAATAGCTCGACCAGATCAGCGCCGAGACGATCGCCGCGCCATAGCCGAGCATATGCTCCGGGGCGATCGACAGGCTGCGGCCTTTGGTCACGATCAGCGCCGCGCCGATCAGCCCCAGCGCCGCACCGAGGATGTGGTGGGGCTTCAGCCGCTCACCCGGCAACAGGCCGGAGAAGACGACGATCAGCAGCGGCCAAGTGTAGTTGATGAGGTTGGCTTCGACCGGCGGCGCCGTCTTCAACGAGGTGAAATAGAAGAAGTGGAAGCCGAACAGGCCGCCAACGCCGATCAGCCAAACCTTGAGATCCTGACGCAACTGACCCATCTGTCCTTGGAACGCCAGGGCGGCAATCGCTCCGAGGCCGGACAGTCCGAAAGCCAGACCATTCAGCAGGAACGGCGGCACGCGCCCCGTCGCTGCCGCCATGAGGCCGAGCAGCGACCACATGCCGACTGCGGTCAATCCGATGAGCGTTGCCGATCTACGGTTGGATGCCATGCGAGCTCTGAATTGTTGCGTTCAGGCGGAATGCGGCGCTTGCCTTTCGTTCGCCGGGCCACGAAGCTCAGCAAGGCCGGAAGCGCCCCGATTGGGCGGTGCCGGACGACTAACATATTGATGCCCCAATTTCCTAGAGACCGTTCATGACCGATGCCATCAGATCCGTCCTCTTCGTCGACTTCGACAATGTTTTCTTTTCGTTGCAGAGCGCCGACAAGGACGCGGCCAAGAGCTTTGCCAACGATCCCCGCCGCTGGCTCGAAGCGATCGAGTCCGGCAGCCTGATCGAGGCGGTCGCCGGCAGCCCGGCGGTCGGACGTCGGCGCATTCTGATGCGCCGCTGCTATGCCAATCCGGCGGTGATGCGCTACTTCCGCGGCTATTTCACCCGTTCCGGCTTCCAGATCGTCGATTGCCCGCCGCTGACCGGGCGCGGCAAGAATTCGGCCGACATCTACATGGTCGTCGATATGCTCGATGCGCTCAGGCACGAGACGCATTTCGACGAATTCATCATCTTGTCGGGGGACGCCGACTTCACGCCGGTGCTGTTGCGGCTGCGGGCCTACGACCGGTCCTCGATCATCTATTCGAACGCGGTGACGGCCACGGCGTACAAGTCGCTGTGCGACGGCATGATCACGGAGGAACGGCTGATCGACCTGACGGCCGGACCGGACGACAGCGAGGAGGAAGCGGTCAGTCCGGTGCAGGGACCCCCGCCGGGCATCGCTGCGGTGCAGCCGCCCTATGGCGAGGCCGCTCCGCTAGCGGAGCGGCGGCCGGACCGCGCGGTTCCGGAGCTTGCGCCGACGGAACGCGTCTCTCCGGAGCGCGCCTCTGCGGAACGCGCGTCCTCCGAACGCCCGCCGCCGGAGCGTCTCCCGCCCGAGCGGGCCACGGGCGAACGAGCGGCGCCGGAGCGATTGGGCGACAGGGCCCGCAGTTTTGAGCGTCGCCGCGCGCCGCAGCGCATGGCGCCGGAGACGCCAGAGGCGGCCATCGGTGATCTGCCGGCCAAGCCGATCCGCATCGCCGCGGATCTGGCCGGGCTCGCCCGCAGGGTCAATGCGGCGACCAACGTGCCGATGTTCGCCAGCGAAGTCTACGCGGCGCTGTTCAAGGCGCTGGCGAGCGAGGTGCGCGACAACAGCTTTTCCTTCAACCGCACCGTCAACGCCGTGATCCGCCGGCTCGGCGATGCCGGGCTGAAGCTGAGGCCGCAGCATGTCGCCTTCGTCGTCAAGGGACTGATGCTGAGCGGGCACGAATTCGTCGCCGACGATACGCCGGCCTCGCTCGCCAAGGGCTTCCGCCGGCAGGTGCTCTACCTCTGCGCCAACGAGGACCTGACGCTGACCGAAACCGAGCGTGGACAGGTCGGGCTGTGGATCGTCGGCGGCCTCAGGAACCTGACGGAAAGCGAGATCCTGACGTCCGAACCGGTCACGACCGATGCGGCGCGCGCGGCCGAACTCGCCAATGTCGATCCGGATGCTGACCAGATGTCGAGCCTCGAACTCGAGTCCGACGAGGACGGGGGGGAGGCGGACGGGGAGCGGCGGCCCGACGACCCAGGCGACCAGGATGATCAGGGCGACCAGGATCCCGGGGACGACGAGCCGAGCGACGAGGAACTCGAAGACGACGCAAACGGCGACGACGAGGGTGGCGAGGGCGAAGCAGACGAAGGTGGGGCTGACGACAGCGAGGCGGCTGGCGAAGACGGCGGCGATGCGCCGTCCGGGCCAGAAGGGTCGCAGGCGCCGGAGGCACGCGACGGCGCCCAGGAGACACCCGAGGACGGCGGCAAGCCGCGCGTCAAACTCGACGATCTGCTCGCCCGCATGCGCTCGCCGTCGCGCAATTGACCGGCGGCGGCAATCGGGCCGTCGGTTCGATCGTCCAGGCGCCCCAAACGAACCCCCTCCGCCGTCATCGTCGGAGGGGACCTGCTGGATCGGGCCTCAGTGCCGGAAGTGGCGCATGCGGGTGAAGACCATGGCGAGGTTGGCCGCGTCGGCCGCGGCGATCACGTCCTCGTCGCGCATCGAGCCGCCCGGTTGAATGACGGCGGTGGCGCCGGCTTCGACCAGGGCGTCGAGCCCATCGGCGAAGGGGAAGAAGGCGTCGGAAGCGGCGACCGAGCCCTTGGTCAGGGAGTCCGTCAAGCCGGCGGCACGGGCCGCATCTTCGGCCTTGCGCCCGGCGATCACGGCCGCATCGACCCGGCTCATCTGTCCCGCACCGATGCCGACGGTGGCGCGGTTCTTGGCATAGACGATGGCGTTCGACTTGACATGCTTGACCACGCGCCAAGCGAATTCGAGGTCGAGCATCTCTTCCGGGCTCGGCTTGCGCTTGGTCATCGTCTCCGGCTCGATGTCCTCCATGGTGCCGAAGTCGCGGCTCTGGACGAGCAGCCCGCCGGCGACCGTCTTGGCCGCCACTTCGATGGCGCCGGGCTTCGGCACGCCACCGGCGAGGAGAAGCCGCAGGTTCTTCTTGGTGGCGACGATCTTCAGCGCCTCTTCCGTGGCGTCGGGGGCGATGATGACCTCGGTGAAGATCTTGATGATTTCGGTGGCGGCTTCGGCGTCGAGCTGACGGTTCAGGGCAATGATGCCGCCATAGGCCGAGACGGGATCGCACATGAGTGCCCGCTCGTACGCCTCTTTCAGGGTCGCGCCCTCGGCGACGCCGCACGGGTTGGCGTGCTTGATGATGGCGACGGCCGGCGTGCGCTTGGGGTCGAATTCGGCCACGAGTTCATAGGCCGCGTCGGTGTCGTTGATGTTGTTGTAGGAGAGTTCCTTGCCCTGGATCTGCTTGGCCGTGGTCACGCCGCAGCGCTTGACGCCGGCGCGGTAGAGCGCTGCCGGCTGGTGCGGATTCTCGCCGTAGCGCATCGACTGGATGAGTTTGCCGCCGATGGCGCGGAAGGCGGGGGCGAGTTCGCCGTATTGGTCGGTCATCCAGTTGGCGATCGCCGCATCATAGGTGGCGGTGCGGCCGAAGGCCTTCAGCGCCAAGCGCTTGCGGGTCCTGAGGATGGTTTCGCCCTTGAACGCCTGCATCTCGCCGATGACGGTGCGATAGTCGGCGGGATCGACGACGACGGTGACATAGGCGTGGTTCTTGGCGGCGGCGCGGATCATCGCCGGGCCGCCGATGTCGATGTTCTCGACGATCGTATCGGCATCGGCGCCCGACGCCACGGTTTCCACGAACGGATAGAGGTTGGAGACCAGCAGATCGATGGCGCCAATGCCGTGCGCATCGAGGGCCGCCAGATGGGTGTCGTCGCCGCGCACCGCCAGGATGCCGCCGTGCACCTTCGGATGCAGCGTCTTCACCCTGCCGTCGAGGATTTCCGGAAAGCCGGTCAAGTCGCTGACGTCGGTGACGGCGAGGCCAGCGGCCTTCAGCGCCGCGGCCGTGCCGCCGGTGGAAATCAATTCGACGCCGTGCTTGGCGAGCTGCTTGGCGAAATCCTCGAGCCCGGTCTTGTCGAATACCGACAGGAGCGCGCGCCGGATGCGGACATGGTCGGGGGCGGGGATGTGTTTCGACGGCAGCAGCATCGCGGCACCTTTGCTTGGCGGATCGGCGGCGGCAGCGCGTGCCGCACCGGCGATCCGGTAATCGATCCTTGGCGCCGGCCTCGTCACGAATGAGACCGGCGGCTATGGGCTCGCGGCTGCGCTGCCGAAAAGGTCAACGCCAGCCAATCATGAGCTGGGTAATCCGGCGCCCGGAGCCGGCCGACGAGCTCGGCCGAACGCCATCTAACGCGCGATAGCATGATCGCGGCGGGGTTGAAAGCGGGTCGGGGGCACTCCAGCTCCGCGTCTGCCGGTTAAGCCTATGCGCCATTCGGAGCGGAGGGTGCGGGGGGCGATGGCCAGGGCGCCGGCCCGATGCGAAGGTGTGCGCTCACCGCAGGCGAGTGAAGCTCCAACGCTGCTCGGGCTCTGCGTCGGCGCTTGCCTCAAGGACGATCTGTTCGGTGCGGCAGGGGCCGGCAGGATCGGCAAGATAGATCGATTCCTCGACACGCGGGCGGCAGTCGTCGGCGCGGAACTCCCAGGCCTCGCCGTCCGGCGCCATCAGCATGACGACGCCCGAATCGAGGCCGTGGGCGCGGATTGCCGGATCGAGGTGGAACCGGACGTGGTACGGGTGCGGTGCGACCGGGCGGCGCAGCACCGGATCGTCGTCGCGCCGGACCGCCTCCAACCGATCGCGGCCGTCGATGCGCCGACCGCCGGCCTCGAGCCGGAGGGTGCGCTCGTGTACGAGCCCGAAGCGCCGCGCATAGCCGTCGTGGTGGGCAGTGACGGCGACGGAGCCGGCATGCTCGCGTCGCTCGACCGGCACCTGGCGGGGTCCGCCGACCACGGTGCGGCCGATGAGGCCGGCGAGGATGCCGCGCTCGATCACGTGCGCCGAGGAGGTCTCGGCGACGGTCACGGTCGAATGGGCCGCCGTGGCGCGTCCCGCCGCCTGCCAGTCGGGCAGGTGGGCGGCGGCGTGGCCGCAATTGACGACGAAACGGTTGGCTCCGGAGGCGAATTCGAACGCCAGGCAGGAGGCGTGCGCCTCGCGGGCCAGCGCCGGCGGCGGCGGCGGGCCGCAATCGACGACCAGCGCGGTGGTGCCGGATTGCAGCCGCTGGTAGCCGGAATGCGATGCATTGCCATGCGCGGTGCCGCCGGCATCGTCGGCAGCCAGCACGGCGGCAATGAGCGCCTCGTCGACGGCGCCGACGCCATGGAAGCGAGCCAGTCCGGTCTCGCCGAGCCGGAAGAAGCGCAGCATCGGCATCATCCGGTCGATCGAATTCATCATCGTCGGCGACGCCGGGCGGCCGAGGCCGGCGAGGGCGTCGCGCAACGGCAGGATCTCGGCCAGCACCTCGGCGATTGCCGCGGGATTGCGGCTCGCATGGCCGCCGTCGATGAGGACCTGGCGCTTCAGTTCGGCGTCGAGCCGGCGCATGGCAGCGGCCTGCTGGCGGCGGAAGGCGGGAACGGCAATCGCGGCGGCGAGCAGCGCGGCGGCGACGCGGATGCCGGCGAGCGTGCCGGAATCCTGCGGCACGAAGCGGGTCAGACGACCGACGTGCCGAGTGATCGAGGCGAGCAGACGGCTGCGGAAGGCGGTATCGGCGCGGTCGAGGTAGAGCGGGGCATGTGTCAGCCAGCTAATGAGGCGGCGCGCGGCGGTCTCGGCGTCCCAGGCGAGGCGCGGCAGGTTGTCGACGGCGTCGAGCGCCAGCCAGTCGTCGACCAGGGCGCGGGCATTGAGCCGGGATACCGGCATGTCGGCGGCGGCGAGGTGCCTCAGCCATTCGAAGCCGTTGAGCTCGCGGCACCAGTCGCGTGCCGGCGAGGCGACGGCGAACACCGAGCGGCCGCGGGTTTCGACCGTGTGCCCGGCGAAGCGGAACGAACCGGCATAGATCTCGATCGCTTCGTCCGGCCGTCCGGGATGGAGATCGTGCGGCGCGGCGAGGAGGTCGTCGGCGGCGGTCTCGATCAATCCGGCGAGCCGGCGCAACGAGGCGTTCAGCCGCCGCGCGCAAGCGCCGACCGCCTCGCCGGCGACGAGGCCGCCGAGATCCTGCAGTAAGGGATCGAGCGAAAGGCTGAGCATCGGACCGTCAACGCGTGCGGGCTGGCGTGGCGGATCGATGTCGCCGCCTTGTACAAGGGCAGCTGAAGACGGTTAATTTTCCGTCAAAATACGCAGGTTCCGCGGTGATTTAGGCGCGCGAGCGGGCCGGGCGGGCCGGGCGGGCACGGTCGCGACGCCGGTCGGTGCAGCCGCGTTCACGGAGCCGGCACGCGCTTGAGCCGGGCGATGAAGAACCCGTCGAGCCCGGCAAGCCGGGGGTCTTCGTTGTCGAGGTGCGAGGGCAGCGTGCGCAACGTGCCGGACGGCGTGATCACCTCGGCAAGACCGCCGATCTCGGCGGGGACAACGGGAACGAGGGCGAAATCCGGACGCCGGGCGAGGAAGGCGTCGATCTGCGCCTCGCCTTCCTCCGGCTCCAGACTGCAGGTGCAATAGACGAACATGCCGCCCGGCTTCACCCAGTCGCTGGCGCGGGCGATGAGACGGGACTGCAGCGCCGCCAGATCGCCGACCTGCGCCTCGGTCTTCGACAGCGCCACGTCGGGATGGCGACGGATGGTGCCGGTCGCCGAGCAGGGGGCGTCGAGCAGCACGCCGTCGAATTGGCGGCCGGGATCCCAGCGTTCGAGATCGGCGGCGACGGTCGAAACGTCCTGCAATTTCAGCCGCTCGATGTTGGTGGCAAGCCGCTTCAGCCGTTCGGCGGAAATGTCGACGGCGGTGACCCTGGCGCCGGCAGCGGCAAGCGCGGCGGTCTTGCCGCCAGGGGCGGCGCAGAGATCGGCGATGTCGAGACCGGCGACGTCGCCGAACAGCCTTGCCGGCAGCGCGGCGGCGGCGTCCTGCACCCACCAGGCGCCCTCGGCGAACCCGGCGAGCTTTTCCACCGCCCCCGCGCCTTCGAGCCGGATGGAGCCGGTCGGCAACAACAGGCCGCCGAGGTCGCCGGCCCAGCGCTCGGCGTCGGATTTGACCGAAATGTCGAGGTAGGGCTCGATGCGCTGTTTCGCGGCGATCGCCCGGGTCGTCGCTTCGCCGTAATGCGCCAGCCAGCGCTGCCATAGCCAGTCGGGCGTATCGAGCCGGTCGGCATCGCGGCCGTCGAGGATCTCGTCGCGGGCGCGGGCCAGCGTCCTCAACACGCCGTTGACCAGCCCCTTGAAGCCGCGGCCGACGCGGTGGTCCTCGTCTGCCAGTTCCACCGCCAGCGAGACCGCGGCGTGGTCGGGGATGTCGAGGAACAGCAGCTGCGCCGCGCCCAGGCGCAGAATCTGGCGGACCCGGTTGGCCTTGTCCGACAGCGGCCGGGCCATGAGCTCTTCCAGGATGTCGTCGATCTCGCCCAGGCGGCGCAGGGTGGTGCCCACCAGGGCGCGCATCAGCGCCCGGTCGTTCGGCTCCAGCGCCCGGAAGGCCGGGCTCGCGGCGCGGGATTCGAGTTCCTGGTCGAGCGGGCGGCCGTACTCGGTGACGGCGGACAGAATGTCGACGGCCAGCCGTCGGGTGGCAAGCCCCGGCACGATGCGGCGTCCGGGTCCGTCCGGCTGGCGGTTCGGGGTCGGGTGTTTCGGCGGCTGCGGCATGGGATCTGGTTACAACTCGGCTCTTGTCGGCATCGGCCGGCGATGCGGCCGCCAAAGGTCTGTCAGTCGATCGGGCGATACACGCGGCGACCTCCGGGCTCTATACTCTGCAATCTTCGACCCATCCACCGCCGCCTTCGCCGCAGGACCCGCTTCGTCATGACCGATCCCGAAAATTCCGCGGCCAAGCCCGCACAACCGAACCCGCAGACCGCCGGGCGCCGCTTCGAGGAACTGCCGCCGGCGGCACAGCGGGCGCTGAAGGAGGCGGAGGAGCGGCGCCGGGCGGCGGAGGCAGCCGAGCGGCCGAAGGAAATCAACGGCCGCAGCGGGCCGGAGCCGGTCAGATACGGCGACTGGGAGGTCAAGGGCATCGCCAGCGACTTCTAGCTGTGGTGCTGCAATGTGCGAGCGTTGAGCGGCGATCTCGTTAACGTGCAAGGTCTGCGCGAACGAGCGGCGCTGCCGATACGTCTGGCCGGCCGAGGTTGCTTAGCTCACGGTCGGCCGATCGCCAGGTTTGACTGTTGCAGCCGGCGCCGTCGCGGCCGAGAACTGGGGCTGCCGCGAATTTGTCGCGGTTGGGGCGAGAACGTGGCTTTCCGGCCGGGCCGAAGCCGTCTATGTATATTACCTGATTTCAAGTGAAGGCCGCCTGCCGATGCGTTCGGGCATGACAGGAGGCCGTTGGTCGACCTCAATTGCGGGGGATACAATGTCGACAGCATTTTTGTCGGACGCGCCGAATGTGCGTCTGGAAAGCGCCGGTGCGCTCGACGGCGATGTGCGCGCGCGGTTTGAACATGCGTTCGGCGCCGATCTCGGCAGCATCGGCCTTGTCGAGTTCGACGGCGAATTCGCTGGCCCCGCGCCGGCGGCTGCGGCGATCGGCGACAGGATCTTCGTTTCATCCGGTTTGAAGCGCCTGCCGGCCAGGGCTCGCGAGCGGATCCTGGCGCATGAGATCGTGCACGTACTGCAGAAGCGCAACGTCGCGACGATGTCCGGGGCGGTGGGGCCGGCGGCGGCAGCCGCGCTCGAATTCGAGGCCGATCAGGGCGCCGAGGCGGCGCTCGCCGGCCGCTTGTTCCACGTGGCTCTGGCCGATCGCGCCGAGATCCCGCGCTTCTGGGGGCCGGCCGGGCACTACTACACCAGCTTCTTCGTCATGCTGGCGGCGGGTGTCGAACCGCGGATCGCACGGCTCAGAGCGTTCTTCTGCCAGATGCCGGATCAGGTGCTGAATTTCGACGCGACGGCGGCGGCGATCGATTCCAAGATCGATGCCGATTCGATCGTCGGGCGCTACGGCGCCAAGCAGGCTGTGTCGGCTCCGGCGAATCCGTATCACTTCTTCGGCGAGAGCGACGAGCAGAAGCGCAAGCGCATCCTCGAGAATGCCCAGGTGGAATCGGGTCTGCACAGCTTGACCGGAGCGGGATCCGCCGCCGAACAGCAGTATCGCTTCGGGGTGCTGCTGAAGATGTTCCCCCACAACGACCATCTGGCGGTCGGCTTGGCGCTGCACGCCTTTGGCGACAGTTTCGCGCATGTGCAGCTGTCGAACCCGGGGCTGATGTACAAGAACGGCATCGGTCATGCGGCGGAGCTGTTCAACGATGCCGCGCAGGACCGCGTGCTGACGGCGTTCAGCCAGGCAAGCGGACCGAGCGATCTGGCGCACCGCCTCGGCGGCGCGAAAGCGCAGATCGTCAACCATGCCCATGATCCGGACGACATTCTGCTGCCCGATTCGGCCCATAAGGCGCGCTACCTCACCTACATTCTCTACCTCTACGCCATCTCGCGGGCGCGGGCGGGCGTACCGCTGCTCACGCCGCAGACCACCTGCGTGGCGCTCGGCAATCTGCCGGTGCAGTACACCGAGCAGGACGAAGAGGTGAACGAGACCAGCGTCATTGCCGCCATCCGGCGGCTGTCGACCATCGCCTTCGGCATCCCGATGAATTCCTATTCACCGGAAAAGGAGGCGGAGACCTATTTCCCGGACTTCTTCAACAAGCACACGACCGAATTCGCCCAGGCCGGCTACGAAGGCGACGGCTCGAATTCGGCGGCCTTTCGCCAAGCCAACGACCGGGTGCGGTCGCTGGCGGCACGCTGGGCGCGCAATTTCACCGTGCAGTCGTTCTCGCCCTGAGACAAGGAAGGGCGGTTCAGTCGCCGATCCCGGCAATCGCCTTGGCGAAGTCGGCGGCCTCGAACGGTTCGAGGTCGTCGATGCCTTCACCGACGCCAATGAAGTGGACGGGGAGGCCGAATTTGGCGGCGATCGCCACCAGGATGCCGCCGCGCGCGGTGCCGTCGAGCTTGGTCATGACGAGGCCGGTGACGCCGGCGACCTTGCCGAAGATCTCGACCTGGTTGAGCGCGTTCTGCCCCGTCGTGGCGTCGAGCGTGAGAAGCACGGTGTGCGGCGCGCTCGGGTCCTGCTTCCTGATGACGCGGACGACCTTTTCCAGTTCCGCCATCAGCTCGGCGCGGTTCTGCAGCCGACCGGCGGTGTCGACGATGAGGATGTCGGAGCCGGCATCGCGCGCCCGGCCGATCGCATCGAACACCAGCCCAGCGGCATCGCTGCCCTGCTCGCCGGCAACCACCGGGGCGCCGACGCGCGCGCCCCAGATCTGCAACTGCTCGATCGCTGCGGCGCGGAACGTATCGCCGGCGCACAGCATGACCCTGGCACCCTCGCGGGTCAGCTTCATCGCCAGTTTGCCGATGGTGGTGGTCTTGCCGGTACCGTTGACGCCGACGACGAGGATCACGTGCGGGCGGGCGATGCCGTCGACGACGAGGGGTTTCGCCACCGGCTCCAGCACCCTGGCGACTTCGGCGGCGAGCACTTCGCGCACGTCCCGGTCGCTGATCTCGCGATCGTAGCGGTCACGCTTCAGGCTGGCGGTGATGCGGCCGGCGGTATCCATGCCGAGATCGGCCTGGATCAGCAGGTCTTCGAGGTCTTGCAGGGTGTCGGCATCGAGCTTCTTCTTGGTGACCAGCGCCGAGATGCCGGTGGTCAGCTGCGACGAGGTGCGCGCGAGACCGGAGGCGAGCTTCTGCCACCAGGTGAGCCTCGGCGCTTCGGGCGCCGCCGCTTCGGGTGCCGGGACATCGACGACGGCATCCGCCGGCCGGCCGCGGAACAGCCGCTTGAAGAACCCGCCGGATGTTTCGCTCATGTCACACGATGCCCGTTGGAAGAAACATCCTCGGCGAGGAGAGTGCGGCTGGTATGGCCGACGATGCGGGTCGCAACGATGTCGCCGGCCGATGCGGCCAGGGACTTCGGCAGTTCTGTCAAAGTGAAATGCTCGGTGCGGCCGAGGCCGGACTTCTCGATCAGCACCGGCCGGTACGCCCCGACCTCGCCGGACAGATGGCGGCTGAGCGCCGCATCTCCGGCTTGGCGCAGGCGCAGCGCCCGCTGTTTGACCACCGCCCGGTCGACCGGCGGCATGCGCGCCGCCGGCGTGCCCGGGCGCGGCGAATAGGGGAAGACGTGCAGATGGGTCAGGCCGCAGTCGTCGACGAGACGGAGCGAGTTTTCGAACATGTCGTCCGTCTCGGTCGGAAAGCCGGCGATGATGTCGGCGCCGAACACGACGTCGGGGCGGAGGCTGCGGATGCGGTCGGTGAAATGGACGGCATCGGCGCGGCTGTGGCGGCGCTTCATGCGCTTCAGGATCATGTCGTCGCCCGACTGCAGCGACAGATGCAGATGCGGCATCAGTCGCTGTTCGGCCCCGATCAGTTCGATCAGCCGCTCGTCGGCCTCGACCGAATCGATCGAGGAGATGCGCAGCCGCTTCAGTCCGGCAACATCGTGCAAGATCCGCTCAACCAGACGCCCGAGCTTCGGCTGGGTTTCGAGGTCGGCGCCCCACGACGTGATGTCGACGCCGGTCAGCACCACTTCGGCATAACCGTTGTCCACTAGGCGCTTGATCTGTTCGACCGCTGCATCGGCCGGTACCGATCGGGAATTGCCGCGGCCATAGGGGATGATGCAGAAGGTGCAGCGGTGGTCGCAGCCGTTCTGCACCTGCACGAAGGCGCGGGTGCGGCCTTCCAGACCCTCGATCATGTGGCCGGCGGTGTCGCGCACGGAAAAGATGTCGTTGACGCGGATCTTGTCTGCCGCGGCAAAGGCTCGCTTGTCGGCGATTGCAGAATAGCTTTCCGGCCGCAGCTTGGCGTCATTGCCGATGACCAGGTCGACCTCGGGCATGTCGCCGAAGGTTGCCGGCTCAACTTGCGCGGCGCAGCCGGTGACCACGATCTTGGCGTCAGCGTTGGCGTGGCGGGCGCGACGGATCGCCTGGCGCGCCTGACGCACGGCCTCGGCCGTCACCGCGCAGGTGTTGACCAGCACGATATCCTCGGCGCCCGCGGCCTCGGCGTGGCGCTTCATCGTCTCGGATTCCACCGTATTCAGGCGGCAGCCGAAGGTGAGGACCTCGATGGCCAACTCAGGCAGCTCCCCGGTCGGGGTGTGACGGCGTCGCGACCGCCCGATCCGTCTGGGCGGAGGCGGCTCCGGCGCCTTGGGCGGTGATGGTGTAGGAGAGGTCGGCGCGATCGATGACGCCGAGGAACTCGGTCTCGACCGGCCCGGTCATCATCACGTGGTCGTCCTCGGCGCGCCAGTCGATGGCAAGCGTGCCGCCGGGAAGCCGGATGTTGGTCTTCCTGCCGGTGCGGCGGGTGCGGGCCGCGGCGACGCCGGTGGCGCAGGCGGCCGTGCCGCAGGCGCGCGTCAGGCCGACGCCGCGC
The DNA here is from genome assembly GCA_031291595.1 of Ancalomicrobiaceae bacterium. GTDB lineage: Bacteria > Pseudomonadota > Alphaproteobacteria > Rhizobiales > Ancalomicrobiaceae > CAIYYN01. Next base: position 30,050 of record JARLIU010000155.1, read on the forward strand.
TCCCAGACCTTCAGCGTGATGGTTTCGGCGTCGACCACATGCGCAAGCGAGATATTGGCCCGCTCCGGGAACATCGGGTGGTTCTCCAGCATCGGACCGATGCGCATAAGGTCGTAGGCTTCGACGTCGTCGACCCAGAAGATGGCGTGCGGATTGCCCATGTTGACGACCGAGGGCGAATGCAGGATCGGCGCATCGATCGGGCCGATCTGCAGTTCGATGGCGCGGGTGTCGTGGAACGGCTCGGCCAGCGGGATCTCGTCCCACTTCAGTCTGGGTACGCCCATGTCGACGGTGATCCACTCCGGCCTGCCGGCGTCGGTGGCGTAAAGCATGCCGGCGCGGGTCTCGATGCTGGCGCTGGTTGCTCCGCGCTCCTGCATCATCAGCCAGCCGATGCAGCGGGTGGCATTGCCGCAAGCCGCGACCTCGCCGCCGTCGGCATTGTCGATGCGCATGAAGACATCGGCACCGGCGGGCGAGGCCTCGAGCGTGATCATCTGGTCGAAGCCGATGCCGGTCGCCCGGTTGCCGAGGCGCGCGATCTCGTGCTCCATCAGCCTGACCGGCTGGCGGCGCGCGTCGATGACGACGAAATCATTGCCAAGACCGTTCATCTTGGCGAAGGGAATGCTGCCGACAGGCATGGTATGGTCCGTTTCAAATAGGTGAGGCGCGGCAGAGACGTTCGTGCTTTCGTCTGAGCCCTGGACGATGTGCTTGCCTCGTCCGTCCTATATGGCGAAAAAACGCGTGGATTGCCAGTCTCGGCTTTGCCGACCCCGGACCTGCGAGGACGAATGACCGCCGCCGACGCCCATCTGCCGTCCCCGACAGGGGCCGGGCATCGTCCAAGCCGCTGGATTCTAACCGCGCTCGACGGGGTGAAGCCGGATGGGCACGTGCTCGACGTCGCCTGCGGGGCCGGGCGGCATGCGCGCGCGGCGCTGACACGCGGCTTGCGCGTCACCGGCATCGATATCGATGCGGCCGGCACGGCGGATCTGATCGGGCAGGCGGGGTTTACGTTCATCGCCGCCGATCTGGAGACGGGGGCCGCGTTTCCTCTGGCGGGACAGCGCTTCGACGCGGTGGTCGTCAGCAACTATCTGCATCGCCCGCTGATGTCGGCCCTCACCGCCGCCGTGGCGAGCGATGGCGTCCTCGTCTACGAAACCTTTGCCAACGGCCAGGAGCGGCGCGGCCGCCCAGCCAATCCGGCCTTTCTGCTCAGGCCGAACGAACTGGCGGAGGCCGCGATTGCCGGTGGACTCGTCATCGTTGCCTGCGAGCAGGGGGTGGTCGGCGACGCGGCAACCGGGCCGATCGTGCAGCGCATCATCGCCGTCGGCCGCGCGCATCCCTGGGCATCCGGGGCGCCGCGCCTGATCGAAGCAGCTCAGGGTGAAGGCGGCCGGGCCGATGCCCCGCCCCTTGTCGCGCGATCCAATCGCCCGACATAAGGGGCAGCAACTCGTTCAGCGGTCGGCCCATGCAGTTTCCGTTCGACAATACCTACGTGCAGCTGCCGGAGAGCCTGTTCTCGCGCGTCCGGCCGACGCCGGTCAAGGCGCCAAGGCTCATCGCCTTCAACCGGGGGCTGGCCGAGACCCTCGGCATCGCCGTGCCGGATGACGAGGCGGACCTCGCCGAGATCTTTTCCGGCAACCGCCTGCCGCAAGGAGCCGAGCCGCTGGCCATGGCCTATTCCGGCCACCAGTTCGGTCAGTTCGTGCCGCTGTTGGGCGATGGCCGCGCCATTCTCGTCGGCGAGGTCAGGGATGCAGCCGGGCAGCGCTACGATATCCAGCTGAAAGGCGCCGGGCTCACCCCGTATTCGCGGCGCGGCGACGGGCGGTCGGCGCTCGGGCCGGTGATGCGCGAGTATCTCGTCAGCGAAGCGATGGCGGCGCTTCAGATCCCGACGACGCGGGCGCTTGCCGCCGTTGCGACGGGCGAGACGGTGGTGCGCGAGCGGTTTCTCCCCGGTGCGGTGATGACCCGCGTCGCGCTCAGCCACATCCGCGTCGGCACCTTCCAGTATGTCGCGACTTCCGGCGACGTGGCGGCGCTGAAGCGGCTTGCCGATTACGCCATCGAGCGGCTCTATCCGCAGCTTGCCGGAAGCGAGGCTCGCTACGAGCGTTTCCTGGAAGCCGTCATCGCGCGGCAGGCCTCGCTCGTCGCCCGCTGGATGCACATCGGTTTCGTGCATGGGGTGATGAACACCGACAATAGCTCGATTTCCGGTGAGACCATCGACTTCGGTCCCTGCGCCTTCCTCGATGCCTATCATCCGGGAACCGTGTTCTCCTCGATCGACGAGATGGGCCGCTACGCTTTCGGCAACCAGCCGCGCATCATGTTGTGGAACCTGACGCGGCTGGCGGAAGCGCTCATACCGCTGTTGGCCGAGACCCAGGAAGCGGCGATCGCCAAGGCGGAAGCCAGTCTCGCGACGTTCAAGCCGGCGTTCGAGGCGGCCTTCGAGGCCGGCGTCAGGGCCAAGCTCGGGTTTGCAACGCCCGAGCCCGACGACATGGCGCTCGCCACCGAGTTCTATCGGCTGATGGCGGCGGGGACGGTCGATTTCACCCTGGCGTTCCGGCGCTTGGCCGACGCGGCTCTCGGAGAGCTGGCCGATGCCAGCGTCCGGCAGCTGTTCGCAGCAGCCGAGGGGTTCGATCTCTGGGCGATGCGCTGGCGCGAGCGGCTGGCGCACGAGTCGGGCGGATCGGAGGCGGCGCAGGCGTTGATGCGCTCGGTCAATCCGGCGGTGATCCCGCGCAATCACCGGATCGAAGCGGTGATCAAAGCCGCGATTAAGGCGGGAGATTTCGACCCCTTCCACCGGCTCGCCGCCGCGCTCGCCGACCCCTACTCCGTCCGACCGGAGTTTCAATGGGCGGAACAGCCGCCGAAGCCGGACGAACGGGTGCTGCAGACGTTCTGTGGGACGTAAGAAGTTCGTTGTGATGCCGGACAGGACGGGTGCGCAAGTCGGCCGGACCCCTCTCCTGCCCTTCGGGCAGGAGAGGGGTCCGTTTCCGTTGTGTCTCATCCCGCCTCGCGCGCGTCCTCCAAGGTCCTGAGGCCCGTGCGCGGCGCCGAGACGAGCACCGCCATGTTGCCCGGCGCATGCTGGTTGTTCCACATCTTCATGTGGGCAAGCGGGATCTGCTCCCAGGAGAACACCTCGGACATGCAGGGATCGATACGCTGGTCGAGGACGAAACGGTTGGCGGCGGCCGCCTGTTTCAGATGGGCGAAATGTGAGCCCTGGATGCGCTTCTGGTGCATCCAGACGTAGCGGGCATCGAAGGTGATGTTGAAGCCGGTGGTGCCGGCGCAGAACACCACCATGCCGCCGCGCTTGACGACGAAGCAGGAGGTCGGGAAGGTTGCTTCGCCGGGGTGCTCGAACACCATGTCGACGTTGACGCCCTTGCCGGTGATATCCCAGATCGCCTTGCCGAAGCGCCGGACTTCCTTGAACCAATGATCATATTCCGGCGAGCCGACCTTGGGCAGTTGGCCCCAGCAGTCGAAGTCCTTGCGGTTGACGACGCCGCGGGCGCCGAGACTCATCACGTAGTCGCGCTTGCCTTCATCCGAGATCACGCCGATGGCATTGGCGCCGGCCGCCGCGCAGAGTTGCAAGCCGACCACCCCGAGCCCGCCCGAGGCACCCCAGACGAGCACGTTCATGCCGGGCTTCAGCTCATGCGGCTCGTGGCCGAACAGCATGCGGTAGGCGGTCGCCAGCGTCAGCGTGTAGCAGGCGCTTTCTTCCCAGGTCAGGTGCTTCGGCCGCGGCAGCAACTGGCGGGCCTGCACCCGGCAGAACTGAGCGAAGGATCCGTCCGGCGTCTCGTAGCCCCAGATGCGCTGGCTCGACGACAGCATCGGGTCGCCGCCGTTGCACTCCTCGTCGTCCCCGTCGTCCTGATTGCAGTGGATGACGACTTCGTCGCCGACTTTCCAGGTCTTCACCTTGGAGCCGACCTTCCAGACGATGCCGGCGGCGTCGGATCCGGCGATGTGGAAGGGCTGCTTGTGCACGTCGAACACCGAGATCGGCGTGCCGAGCGCGGCCCACACGCCGTTGTAGTTGACGCCGGCGGCCATGACGAGGACGAGCACCTCGTGGCTGTCGATCTCCCAGGTGGGCAGGACCTCGATTTGCATGGAGGTTTCGGGCGGTCCATGCCGCTCGCGCCGGATCACCCAGGCGTACATGTTGGCAGGCACGGTCCCGAGCGGCGGAATTTCGCCGATCTCGTAGAGGTCCTTCACCGCACCTGCCGGCGTATCGGAAGCGCCCAATGCCGTCGTCGTCATCCTAGCCTCCCTGGAGCGTGTGGGCCGGCTTCAGCGCCGTCTTGTTGTCCGCCACTCGATTGTGCAGCGCAGTATAGCGGGTCGCCGCCCCGGCCGACCATTCGACCAAAGAGGCTGACGGCGTAGACATTGGGCCAATTTCGCCGAATGTCGTCTGGCTGGGTGGTGGAAACACGGCACGCCCGGCCGGCCGATGGTCAAATGGCTGCCGAACCGGCATAATCGCAGCGCAATTGGCAGGCGTGCGTCGGGGAGCCCCTCTCCGGCGCCGACGGAGCGGGCAGGATGCTGGCGGATATTCCCAATCAAACCTGGACCTGGCTGGTGATCGGCCTCGTCATCGCCGGGGCGCTGTTCGGCTGGTTGGCGGACCTCATGCTCGGCCGGCGCGGCATCGGCTCGATCTTCAGCATGGTGTTGACCACGGCCGCGGCCTACGGCGGGCTGAAGGCGATGGATTGGGCAATCCTGCATAATTATGTCCCCTACAATTCCCGTGGCGCCGTCGCGTTTGCCATGGCGGCGATCGTCACGGCGACGCTGGCGCTGATCTTGGCTTGTGGTCTAAAGCGGCTGCTCTGGCGCTGATCCACGGTTGCGATATTCCCGCATTGGATGTGCCGTCAGACCATAGGCGCAGGTCCCGGCTCTTGACGCAGCGCACAATGGCGGCTTTGGCTGAGGGGGCGTGACGCGCCGAAAAGATCGTGCAAGCACAGGCGCGGCAGCCACGCGGGTTCGCAGCCGATCGCAGGTCGCTTGAGCCACGAAACCATCCGGGAGGTGAGCCATGTCCCTCGACACAGCCGACAAGCCGTGGATCTTCCGCACCTATGCCGGCCATTCGACCGCGGCGGCTTCCAACCTGCTCTATCGCGCCAATCTGGCGAAGGGCCAGACGGGGCTTTCCGTGGCCTTCGACCTGCCGACGCAGACGGGCTACGATCCGGACCACGCGCTGTCGCGCGGCGAGGTCGGCAAGGTCGGCGTGCCGATCGCGCATCTGGGCGACATGCGGGCGCTGTTTCGCGGCATCCCGTTGGACAAGATGAACACGTCGATGACCATCAATGCCACCGCGCCCTGGCTGTTGGCGCTCTATGTGGCGGTCGCCGACGAACAGGGTGCCGACCGCAAAGCCCTCGCCGGCACGACGCAGAACGACATCATCAAGGAATACCTGTCGCGCGGCACCTACGTGTTCCCGCCGGCGCCGTCGTTGCAGCTGACCAACGACGTCATCGCCTGGACTTACCACCAGATGCCCAAGTGGAATCCGATCAACGTCTGCTCCTATCATCTGCAGGAGGCGGGGGCGACGCCGGTGCAGGAACTGGCCTTCGCGCTCGCCATAGCCATGGCTGTGCTCGATCAGATGAAGGCGTCGGGCGCCGTGCCGGAGGCTGAATTCGGCGAGGCGGTCGGCCGCATCTCGTTCTTCGTCAATGCCGGGATGAAGTTCATTACCGAGATCTGCAAGATGCGGGCTTTCGGCCGGCTGTGGGACGAGATCACGCTGGCCCGCTACGGCGTCACAGAGGCGAAGAACCGCCGTTTCCGCTACGGCGTGCAGGTGAATTCGCTCGGGCTGACCGAAAGCCAGCCGGAGAACAACGTGTATCGCATCCTGATCGAGATGCTGGCGGTCACCCTGTCGCGCGACGCCCGCGCCCGCGCCGTGCAGCTGCCGGCCTGGAACGAGGCGCTCGGCCTGCCGCGGCCCTGGGATCAGCAATGGTCCTTGAGGATGCAGCAGATCCTGGCCAATGAGACCGACCTCCTGGAATTCGCCGATATCTTCAACGGCTCCAAGGAGATCGAGGCAAAGGTCGAGGAACTCTGTGTCGATGCGCGTGCCGAACTCGGGCGCATCGAGGCGATGGGCGGAGCGGTCAAGGCGGTCGAATCGAGCTACATGAAGCGGCAGCTGGTCGAATCCAATGCCCGAAGGCTCGCTGCGATCGAATCGGGGGCGGCGACCGTCGTCGGCGTCAACCGGTTCACCGAGAGCGAGCCGTCGCCGCTGACCGGCGGCGATGGTGCGATCCTGACGGTGGCCGAACATGTCGAGGCCGAGGCCATCGAAGGGCTGAAGGCGTGGCGGGCGGCGCGCGACGGTCTGGCAGTTGAGCGGGCACTGGCCGATCTGAGGTCAGCTGCGGCCGAGGGGCGCAACATCCTGGAGCCGTCGATCGCCGCGGCGAAGGCCGGCGTCACCACCGGCGAATGGGGCGCGACGCTACGGTCGGTGTTCGGCGAATACCGCGCGCCGACCGGGGTGGGCGGCGCGGCGCACGATGGCGGCGGCGATCTGGCCTCGGTGCGGGCCGCAGTCGAGGCGGTGTCGCGCAAGCTCGGCCGGCGGCTGAAACTGCTCGTCGGCAAGCCCGGGCTCGACGGCCATTCGAACGGCGCCGAGCAGATCGCGGTCAGGGCGCGCGATTGCGGCTTCGAGGTCGTCTACGAGGGCATCAGGCTGACCCCGGCCGAGATCGTCAACGCAGCGATCGAGGAGAGCGTGCATGTCATCGGGCTGTCGATCCTGTCCGGCTCGCATCTGGCGCTGGTCGGCGACGTCATGGCACGGCTCGAGGCCAGCGGCGTCGACGACGTACCGGTGGTCGTCGGCGGCATCATCCCGCCGGCCGACGAGGCGCGGCTGAAGGCGCTGGGGGTGGCGGCCGTCTATACGCCGAAAGACTTCCAGCTGACCGACATCATGGCAGATATCGTCAGGATCGTTGCTGCCGCGGCTGACAGTCCAGGGTGACGCCTCGGCGTGGGACGCGGCGCCGTCGCGCAGTGCGAGCCTGAGCTACTCGGTGAAGACGTAGATGTTGGTGATGCGTTTTTCCGGCGGGGTCTTGGCCCGGTCGGTCTGATATTCCTCGACGACCCGTTTCATTGTCAGGTGATTGGCGGCCAGGTAGTCGTCGATGCGATTGTAGACTTGTTCCAGCCCGTCGAACGAGCCCTGGTGCACGAACTTCAGCACCTTGCCGGCCGGGCCGGCGCCGACCCGCACCTCGTCGGCCAGGTCCTCGGTCGGCTTCGCCTCGATCGGCACCATGGCCTTGTAGCTGAACTTCTCGTCGTCGCTGTCGGTGTATTCGACCATCGGCACGCCGCTGGTACGCAGATTGAGCCGGCCGATCTCGCCATAGACGGCATGAAAGGCCGAGCCGAGCTTTTCCTCGGCGTCGTCCCACTTGCTCTCGCCGGTGACGAAAAGCACCGGGCGGGGTTGCAGCTGCACGGTTTCGGGCACGATCGGCGGCTTCGGCAGCGCCGCGGCGTCGGGGCTGTCGAGGCCGATCGGCGTCGGCGAGGGGGCGAGGCTGACGCTGGGTGCGGCGAAGGCGCAATGCGCGGCAATGAACAGTGCCGGTAGCGACAGGATGATCGAAACGACTGCCATCATGGCTTCGATGTCTCCAGGCCACGTCCAGCCGCACGCGACCCGGATGATCTCCCGGCCACGCAATACCCCCTCTACGTTCCTAGAAGCGTAACGTGATTGGGGCAAGCGACAATTGGTCCAAGGTGGCTCGGCTCGGGTCGGCTTCCGGGCGGGGTTTTGGGGCTCAATCCGCCTCGGCCTTCAGCGGCCGTGTCATCAGCCGGACAACGGCGGCATCGACGGAGAGTGCGCCGGCAAGCACGTCGGCGACCGCGTGGGCGATCGGCATTTCCACGCCGCGTTCGCCGGCGAGTTCGATGGCGACGGCGGCGGTGAAGGCGCCCTCGGCGAGTCTGGCGCCGGGGCCGGTCAGTTCCGACAGCGGCCGGCCGGCGCCGATGCCGAGACCGAGGGAGAAATTGCGCGACTGCGCCGAGGCGGTGGACAGCATCAGGTCGCCGAGGCCCGAAAGCCCCATCAATGTCGACGGGCGTGCGCCGAGTCGGGCTGCCAGGCGTGACATTTCGGCAAAGCCGCGCGCCGTCAGCGCCGCCTGGGCGCTCGCCCCGAGACCGCGCCCCGCGACGATGCCGGCAGCGATGGCGATGATGTTCTTCAAGGCGCCGCCGAGTTCGACACCGACGATGTCATCCGAGGCGTAGGGACGAAAGCTCGGCGAGGCCAAGGTCTCGGCGATTCGCTCGGCCAGCGCCATGTCGACGGCGGCGATGGTCAAGGCAGTCGGCAGGCCCTTGGCTACATCGACGGCAAAGCTCGGACCGGAGAGGACGGCCGGGCGGCATCGTGGCAGGGTTGCGGCGATGACTGCCGAGGGCGTGTCGTGGCTGCCGCGTTCGAGCCCTTTGGCAGCAGAGACGACCGGCGTGCCGGCTCGAATGATCGGCGCGAACAGCGCGAGCGTCGCCCGCAGGCTTTGCGTCGGCACCGCGGCGATGACGAGGTCGGCCGATGCCGCGACGGCGGGATCGGTCGTGGCGGCAACCGGCGGATCGAGCCCGAGTCCCGGCAGGTAGGCGGGATTGGTTGCAGTTTCGTTGATCGCCGTCACGGTAGCGGCATCGCGCGCCCACAGCACCGTGTCGCGGTCGGCGCGGGCGGCGACAAGGGCGAGCGCCGTGCCCCAGGCGCCGCCACCGAGCACGGCGACCCTGGCGAACGGGCCGACCGGGGGAACCTTGCCGCGGCGCGTCATGCCTTGGCTCCCAGCCGGCCCGAGCCGATCTTCGGCGCTATCCGCTCGTCGAGCGGCCAGCGGGCGCGAGCCGCGGCGAAGCGATCGCCGATCGTCCTGTCGGCGAGGCGGCCGGCGGCGACGCGTTCGGCACCGGCCCAGGCGATCATGGCGCCGTTGTCGGTGCAGAGGTTGAGCGGGGGAACGATAAGCCGGGCACCACGGCTGGCCGTCGCTTGAGCCAGCGCCGCGGCGATCGCCTTGTTGGCGGCGACGCCGCCGGCGACGACCAGGACAGGGCGGGCAATGCCGGTCGTCTCCCGGAACCGATCGAGCGCGACGGCCGCCTTGGCCGCCACGACATCGGTGACGGCAGCCTGGAAGGAGGCGGCGAGATCGGCGACATCGGCTTCGGTCAGCGGCGCCACGCTCTCGGCGGCATGTCGCACGGCGGTCTTCAGGCCGGAAAACGAGAAGTCCAGGCTGCCCTTACCGAGCATCGGTCGTGGCAGGTCGAAGCGGTCGGCGCGGCCGGATGCCGCCAGCCGCTCGACATGCGGGCCGCCGGGCGAGGGCAGGCCGAGCAGCTTGGCCGTCTTGTCGAAGGCCTCGCCGAGCGCGTCGTCGATGGTGGTGCCGAGCCGTTCGTAGTCGCCAAGCCCCTTGACGGCGACAAATTGGCTGTGGCCGCCGGAGACGAGGAGGAGGAGATACGGAAAGTCGAGCCCGTCGGTCAGCCGCGCCGTCAGCGCATGGCCCTCCAGGTGGTTGACCGCAACGACGGGGATGCCGGCGACCAGCGCGATCGCCTTGGCCGTCATCAGCCCGACGATGACGCCGCCGATGAGCCCCGGCCCCGCAGTCGCGGCGACCGCGTCGAGATAGGCAAAACCGACGCCCGCCTCCGTCAACGCCGCGGCGACGATGCCGTCCAACACCTCGACATGGGCGCGGGCGGCGATCTCCGGCACGACGCCGCCGTAGGCCGCGTGTTCGTCCACTTGCGTGCGGATGACGTTCGACAGGATCCGGCCGCTGCCGTCGGCCTCGCGCGCCACCACCGCCGCGGCGGTCTCGTCGCAGCTCGATTCCAGGCCGAGAATGAGGAGGTCTTTCGCCACGTCGTATCCGCTCAACCTTCTGCCGCCTGTCGTGCCCGGACCCGGCTTCGGCCCGATCCGCAGCGGATTGGACGCTGCTGCGAAAGAAGCGCGTCGACGGCTCCGTTTCAGACCATCGGGAGAGATGGGCCAGTAGCGGGCAATGCCGGCTTGATCTATGAAGTCGACCGGCCCCTGGTCCCCGACCCCTGGCCCCGGTTCCCCGCTCTAGCACCCGGATCCCTGAACGTGCAATCTCCGCTGTCGCAATTCTCCTCCGATCGGATCTGGCACATCGGCACGCGCGGCAGCCCGCTGGCGCTCGCCCAGGCGCACGAGGTCAGGGATCGGCTCGTCGCGGCAACCGGCTGGGACGCGGCGCGGTTCGAGATCCGGGTGATCAGGACGTCGGGCGATCGCATCCAGGACCGGCCACTGTCCGAGGTCGGCGGCAAGGGGCTGTTCACCAAGGAGATCGAGGAGGCGATGCTCGGCGGCGACGTCGATTTCTCGGTCAATTCGGCGAAGGACATGCCGACCGTGCTGCCGGACGGGCTGGAGCTGTCGGCTTTCCTGCCGCGCGAGGACGTGCGCGACGCCTTCATCTCGCCCAGGGCCCAAACGATCGCCGGACTGCCCGAAGGCGCGGTCGTCGGCACTTCCTCGCTCAGGCGGCAGGCGATGGTGCGACGGCTCAGGCCGGATCTCAAAGTCGTCGACTTTCGCGGCAATGTCGAAACGCGGCTGAGGAAACTGGCCGATGGCCTGGCGGACGCGACGCTGCTCGCCTATGCCGGCTTGCGGCGGCTGGGCAAGGCGGCGGCGGCGACCAGCCTGATCGCCACCGAGGATTTCCTGCCGGCGGTCGGTCAGGGCGCTATCGGCATCGAGAGCCGCACCGGCGACGCCGAGACAAAGCAGTTGCTTGACCTCATCCACGATCCTGCCACCGGCATTGCGCTCGCGGCCGAGCGCGCCTTCCTCGCCGTGCTCGACGGCTCGTGCAAGACGCCGATCGCCGGTCTGGCGAAGATCGATGGGGAGCGGCTGACATTTCGTGGCCAGATCCTGACGCCGGACGGGTCGAAGTCCTTGTCCGTGGCCCGCGACGGACTGTGCAGCGAGGCTGCCGCGATCGGCACGGAAGCCGGCAAGCGGCTGAAGGCCGAGGCCGGGCCGGAGTTTTTCGCGACGGGAGAGCGCTGATGCCGCTCACCGTCCTCGTCACGCGGCCGGAGCCGGAGGCCTCGTTGACGGCGGCGGACATTGAACGGCGGGGGCATGTGGCCTTGCTGGCGCCGATGCTGACGCCGCGATTCCTCGAACCGGCGCCGCCGGCCGGGCGGACGTTCGATGCGGTGGCGGCGACCAGCCAGAACGGCGTGCGCGGGCTGGCCCGGCTCGACGGCGCGGAGCGGCTGCAACGGCTGCCGTTTTATGCGGTCGGCGATGCCACGGCGCGTGAGGCGCGATGCCTGGGCTTTACCGACGTGCGTTCGGCCGGCGGAGCGCTCGACGATCTCGCCGACCTGCTCGCATCGGCGGGCGGCATTCGGTCGCTGCTGTATGCGGCCGGGGTGGATCGCGCCGGCGATCTCGCCGCCGCGCTCGATGCTGCCGGCATCGCCGTGACGACGCTCGAAGTCTACCGGATGGACGCGAGTGCGCGATTGCCCGATGAGGTTGCGACCAGTTTGGCTGGTGGGTCGGTCGACCGCATCCTCATCTATTCCGAACGCACGGCGGCGGCGCTGGTTGCGGTCTTGCGAGAGGCAGGGCTGCTGGACGGAGTGGCGGCGCGAATCTCGGCGCATGCGATCTCGGCACGGGCGGCGGAACCGCTGGTCCGCGCCGGGTTCGCGTCGATCGTCGTAAGTGATGTTCCGCGCTCGGACGCGCTATTGCTGACGCTCGATCGAGGTCAATTGGACAGCTAATGTTTGCAAGGGATTAAGATGGGTTCGGCTAGATGGGAGAAGGTAGACCCACGTGTAGCCGAGCCGGAACAACGCGCTCTGGCGTTTGCGACGAAATCGACACAGTCTGAGGTCAGTGTGACCGGACGAAGTCTCTCGGGGTCAGGTCTTGGGGTCCATCGGATCCCGCCCGCAGGTGGAGGAAGAGCCGATGGCGGCGAATGACGGCGAGCGCGGAGGGACGGGCGGGCGGCGCAAGCCCGATCCGATCACCATCGACTTGAGCGCGACCTCGGTCCGCGTCGAGCCGGACGCGGCAGCTGCAGAGGCGAAGGCCAGCGCGCCCGAAGCAACCGGGCCCAAGCCGGCTGCGGCGGCCGAAGCACGCGTCGAAACAGCGACCGAGCCGGCTGCAGTCGAATCGCCCGAGCCGGCGACGATGGCCGAGGCCGTGCCGGCGCCTGCGACCGAGCCCGCAGCGGAACCCGCCGCCGAACCAACTGGCGACCCGGCCGCCGATCGGGACGCCGAGGCGGAAGCCATGCCGTCCGAAGTCGCGGAAGCCGCTGCTGCGGTCGCCGATGACCCCGCCAAGTCCGAACCCGAGCTTCCATCCGGGTCGCAGCCCGCATCTGCGGCGAGCGCACCGGAAGGCGATGGCGCGCCGGTCCAGCCAGAACTTGAGCCCCGGACCGGACCGAAGTCCGAGCCGGCGAGCGCCTGGAGCCGTACCCTTGTCGCCGCGCTGCTCGGCGGTGTCGTTGGCGTCGGCGGCGTCCATCTGCTCTCGGCCGTCGGCCTGACGCCCGGCGCATCGGAAATTGCTGGCCTCAACCACAAGATCGCCGCGCTGGCGGCCGATCCCGTGCATTCGCTCGCCGCGGTGACGAAGGAACTCGACGCCGAGAAGGCGCGCACGGCGGCACTCGCTATCGAGATCGAGAAGCTCAGGCAGCTGCCGCCGGTGCCGGGTGCGTCGGTCGGCGAAATCGCCCGCATTCTCGAGCCGTTCACCGGACGCGTGGCGGCGGCGATCGCGCATATGGACGACATCGAGAAGCGCATCGCTGCCGAACAGGCGGTGGTGCGCGGCGAAACCAAGGCGACGGGCGAATCGGTCACCGAGCGCATCGCCAAGCTCGAGGCGTCGGTGTCGCAGCGGCTCGCGGCGGTGGAGGCGACCAATACCGACAGCGCGGACAAGGCGGCCAAGTCGGTGGCCGGCGTCGATAAGCTGTCGGCGGATTTCGCCGAACTCGACAAGCGGGCGTCCGGCGACATCGCGGTGGCGCGCGGCGAACTGAAGGAGCTCGGCACTGCGACGACGGCGCGGTTTACCGCCCTCGACGGCACGCTGAAGACGACCGGCGATGCGATCAAGACCAACGCTGTCGATCTCGCCAAGCTGACGGACGCACTCGACGGCGTTGCCGGCAAGCTGGCCGATCTCGACAAGCGCGTCTCGGCCGAACTCGCCGTCGTGCGTGGCACGACTTCGGATTTCGCCAGCCAGACGCAGAAGCAGGCGTCGGAGACCGGCGACACGCTGGCGAAGCTGCAGGCGCAAGTCGCCACGCTCGACGAGATGCGCCATGCCATCGATGGGCTCGGCGCCCGCATCGGCGCCTTCGACGCGGTGAAGAAGCTGGTCGATGCCAATACCGCGCGGCTGGGTCAGGTCGACGAGGCGAAGAAGGCAGCCGATGGTGTTGCATCGAGCCTGTGGCTGATCGATCAGCGCATGGCCAAGCTGCAGGCGCAATTGGCCGAGGTCGATACGCTGAAAGCCTCGCTGGCGAGCGGCGAACAAAAGGTCGACACGCTCGATGGCCGGCTGGCGCCGATGGAGGCGCGGCTATCGCAGTTCGACGATTGGGCCAAGCAGGGCATCGCCACCCGCAAGGAAGCGGTCGCGGCGATCGCCATTGCCAGCCTCAAGTCGGCCGTCGACAGCGGCCGACCGTTCGCATCGGATCTGGCGGCCGCCAAGTCGATTGCGGCGGGGCTGGTTGATCTCTCCGGGCTGGAGCCTTACGCCGCCAAGGGGCTCGCCACCGAGGCGGATCTCGTGGCAGCCTATCCGAAGATGGCGCGCGCGACGCTCGATGCAGCCGATCTCTCGGTGACGTCCGAGGGCGGCGTTCTCGGCACGCTGTTCGCGCACGCGACGCAGTCGGTGAAGATCCGGCGCGAGGGCGAGGTTTCCGGGGCAGGCGCCGACGCAAGGCTTGCCCGCATCGAGGCGCGGCTCGGCGCCCACGATCTCATCGGCGCGCTCGCCGAGTGGCAGGGATTGCCCGATGCCGCCCGCGCGGCGAGCGCCGATTGGGGTGGGGCATTGAAGGCGCGGGTCGAAGGCGCCAAGGTGATGGCTTCGGTGACCGACGAAGTCCTGGCGAAGTTGAACGCGGCGACGAAGTGAGGATGTCCGCATGATCCGGCTACTGGTCTATCTCGCCATCCTCGTCGCGGTCGCCTTCGGGTTCGCCTGGCTGGCGGATCGCCCCGGCGACGTTACGCTGGTCTGGCAGGGCCAGACGATCGAGACCGATCTGATGACCGTCACCGTCGGCATCCTCGGTCTCGTCGTCGCCGTGCTCGTTGCCGTCTGGCTGGTTTCGGCCGTGTTGCGCACGCCGTTTGCCATCGGCTCGTTCTTCGAGCGGCGGCGGCGCGAGCGCGGCTGGCGCGCCCTGTCGCAGGGCATGATCGCGGCCGGCGCCGGCGATCCCAATGCGGCCAACAAAGCGGCAGTGGAAGCCCGGCGCATCCTGGCGGAGGAGCCGTTGGCGCTGCTCTTGGAAGCGCAGGCGGCGCAACTCTCCGGCAATCGCGACGCGGCGCGCGCAGCATTCGAACGCATGCTCGAAGCGCCGGAAACCCGGCTTCTCGGCCTGCGCGGCCTCTATGTCGAAGCAGAGCGCTACGGCGAGGCAGCCGCGGCCCGGCATTTCGCCGAGGAAGCGACGGCAGACGCCCCGCGGCTCGCCTGGGCCGGACAGGCGGTGATGGAGTTCCAGAGCCAGTCGTCCGACTGGGCGGGAGCGCTCGACACGCTCGATCGCAACGCCCGCAACCGGATCGTCGACCGCACCAGGGCCAAGCGGCTGAGGGCGGTGCTGATGACGGCGCGCGCCGTCGATCTCGAACAGGGCGATCCGGATCAGGCACGTGGCTTTGCCGTCGAGGCGCACGGGCTGGCGCCCGACCTGGTGCCGGCGGCGGTGATTGCCGGGCGGCTGTTGACCCGCCAGGGCGACATCCGGCGTGCGGCACGCATCCTCGAAGCCGCCTGGAAGCTGACGCCGCACCCCGATATCGCAACCGCCTATGCCTATGTGCGGTCAGGCGATTCGGCGCAGGACCGGCTCAACCGGGTGAAAGAGCTGACGCGGGTGCGGGCGCACCACGCCGAATGCGCCTTCGCCATTGCCTCGGCCGCGATCGATGCGCGCGATTACGCTGCGGCGCGCGGTGCGATCAAGCCGTTGATGGCTGCCGGGCCGACGCGGCGCGTCTGCCTGCTCATGGCCGACATCGAGGAAGCCGAGCACGGCGACGAGGGCAAGGTGCGCGAGTGGCTGTCGCGGGCGGTCCGGGCGCCGCGGGATGCCACCTGGGTCGCCGACGGGTTCGTCTCCGACCATTGGGCGCCGGTGTCGCCGATCACCGGCCGCCTGGATGCCTTCGAGTGGAAGGTGCCGGAAGAGGATGTCGCGGCGCTGCCGCCGCCGGTCGAAGAGCCCGAGCCGGTTGTCGACGTGACGCCGCCGCCGGTGGTTGCCTTGCCGGCGAAGAGCGAGGCCATGCCGCCGGAACCGCCGCCGGCTCCCAAGGTTGCGGCGCCGAAGCGCGACGACACGCCTGAGCCGGTCGTTCATCTGGTCGAGGCGGTCGTTGCGCCGGAGCTCGCGCCGAAGGAAACGCCGGCGACCGAACCGACCGTATCGAGCGAAACGGCGATGGCTGTCGTCGCGCCGGCGGCTGCGGCGAAGCCGGAGAAGGTCAATGGCAAGCGCACCCCGTTGAAACCGGTCGACTTTCCGCTCGGCTTTGCCCCGGACGATCCGGGTGCGCCGGTCCAGAAGGCCGATGCCGAGGACAGCGAGGGGCGCTACCGGCTGTACAGCTGAGGCGGCGCCTCAGTCAGTCTGGCGGAAGTAGGGCCGGCTCGGACTTTCCGGTGCCGTAGCGTGGCGGTCGTTGTTGGCGCGATCCTTGACCTCGGCGTCGGCAGCAGGTATAGAACCCGCCTTCTCTCGCGACCCTGTCGTAGCAGAGCCGCCGACCGGAGCTTGATCCCGGAGGTCCACGTCCGTCAGCGCGTTGCGCTCGCGGGCGCGCTTGTCGTTGCGCTGGAGCCCTTGGCGCAGCGGCCTGACGACGATGCGGCATATTCGACAGGTGGCGCGATGGGAAGATCAACCGGGACCAGATGAACCGGGGCCGGCCCGATCGGGCCGGCGGCCGAGCATAGGGACGCATCGATGTTCGAAAGCCTTTCCGAGCGGCTGTCCGGCATTCTGGACAAGCTTACCCGCCGGGGCGCGTTGACGACGGAAGCCGTCAACGAGGCCATGCGGGAGGTGCGCCGCGCCCTCATCGAGGCGGATGTGGCGCTCGACGTCGTCAAATCCTTTACCGACAAGGTCAGAAACCGCGCCGTCGGCCAGGACGTGATCCGCTCCGTCTCGCCCGGCCAGCAGGTCATCAAGATCGTGCACGATGCGCTGGTCGAGATGCTCGGCGCCGATGCGCAGCCGATCGACCTTGCCGCCGTCGCGCCGGTGCCGATCATGATGGTCGGCCTGCAGGGCTCGGGCAAGACCACGACGACGGCCAAGATCGGCAAGCGCCTCAGCGAACGCCTGCGCAAGAAGGTGCTGCTCGCCTCGCTCGACACCCGTCGCCCGGCGGCGCAGGAGCAATTGCGCGTCCTCGGCGAAGCCAACGGCATCGATACGCTGCCGGTCGTGGCGGGCGAGACGCCGACTGAGATCGCCGACCGGGCGATGCTGGCCGGCCGGCTCGGCGGCTACGACGTGGTCATTCTGGACACCGCCGGCCGCACGCACATCGACGAAGCCTTGATGCTCGAAATGGCCGAGATCAAGCGTATTGCCGATCCGCACGAGATCCTGCTCGTTGCCGATGCGCTGACCGGCCAGGATGCCGTCAATGTGGCGCGCGCCTTCGACCAACGCGTCGGCATCACCGGTCTGGTGCTGACCCGCATGGACGGCGACGGCCGCGGCGGCGCGGCGCTGTCGATGCGCGCCGTCACCGGCAAGCCGATCAAGCTGATCGGCGTTGGCGAAAAGGCCGACGCGCTGGAGGACTTCGACCCCCGCCGCATCGCCGGCCGCATCCTCGGCATGGGCGACATCGTCGCGCTGGTCGAACGGGCGGCGCAGGACCTCGACATGGCCAAGGCCGCCCAGATGGCGGCCAAGCTGAAGAAGGGCACCTTCGATCTCGACGATCTCGCCGATCAACTCAGGCAGATGCAGAAGCTCGGCGGCATGAAGTCGATCATGGGGCTGATGCCGGGCATGGGCAAACTGGCCAAGCAGCTCGACGGCGCCGCGCTCGACGACAAGGTGTTCAAGCGTCAGGTCGCCATCATTTCCTCGATGACCAAACAGGAGCGGGCCAAGCCCGAGATCCTCGCCGCTTCGCGCAAGCGCCGCGTCGCTAGCGGCTCCGGCACCAAGGTCGAGGAAATCAACCGGCTGCTGAAACAGCATCGGCAGATGGCCGATCTGATGAAGTCGATGAAGAAGGGCGGTCGCGGCGGACTTGGCGGCATGCTGGGCGGGCTGTTCGGTGGCGGCATGCCCGAGATCGACCCGGCAATGCTGGAAGAAATGGCGAAGTCCGGGCAGATGCCGCCGGACCTGGCGGGTGGCTTGCCGGGCGGACTGCCGAAAGGCGCCGCGCCCGCAGCCCCCAAGCCGACCGGCTTGCCGGCGGGCCTGCCGCCCGGGCTGTCGGGACTGCCGGGATTGGGATCGTTCGGGCCGAAGGGACCGGGCGGTTTCTCCGGACTGCCGGGATTGGGGAAGAAGAAATGAGCCAGACGCCCGAGACGACCGCGCCCCAGGGTGCCGATGCCGGCGCCGACGTTCAGGCCGAATTGAAGCGGCTGCGCGCCTCGATCGACAACATCGATGCGGCGCTGGTGCATCTTCTGGCCGAGCGCTTCAAGTGCACCAAGGCGGTCGGTACCTACAAGGCCACGCACGGGCTGCCGCCGGCCGATCCGGCCCGCGAGCGCCAGCAGATCGCGCGGTTGAGAGACCTCGCCATCGAGGCCGATCTCGACCCCGATTTCGCCGAGACGTTTCTGAATTTCGTCGTCAAGGAAGTCATCCGCCATCACGAGGCGATCCGCGACGGCCGTCACTGAACCCGAGAATGCAATCGTTGCTACAGGAGACTACCAAGCATGTCGTTGAAGATTCGCCTGGCCCGCGGCGGCACCAAGAAGCGGCCCCACTATCGCATCGTCGTCGCCGACGCCCGTGCCCCGCGCGACGGCCGCTTCATCGAGAAGGTTGGTACCTTCGATCCGCTGGTCGCCAAGGACAGCCCGGAGCGCGTGACGCTCGAGGCCGAGCGCTGCCAGCATTGGCTGTCGGTCGGCGCCCAGCCGACCGATCGCGTCGCTCGCTTCTTCGATGCGGCCGGCCTGATCAAGCGCGAGCCGCGCAACAATCCCGAGAAGGCCGTTCCGGGCAAGAAGGCGCAGGAACGCGTCGCCGAGAAGGCCAAGAAGGTCGCCGCTGCCGCTGCCGAGGCCGCCGAGGGCTGATCGTCGGGAGCCCGTGTCGCCTTGGGACGTAGCGCCGTTGAGGGAGGGGAGACGTGACTGACAAACGCATTCTCCTCGGCCGCTGCGGCGCTGCCCACGGCATCCGCGGCGAAGTCAGGGTGAAGCCGTTCACCGATACGGCCGATGGTCTTGTCGACTACGGTCCGCTGCAAGTGGAAGACGGCAGCCGCCGTCTGACAATCGAGCGGATGCGTGCCGCCGATACGATGGCGATCGTCAAGTTCGCCGGCGTCGACGACCGCACCGCGGCCGAAGCGCTGAACGGGTTGGGGCTCTATGTCGAGCGGTCGGCGATGCCGGCACCTGGCGAGGAAGACACCTGGTACCATGCCGACCTGATCGGTCTTGCCGTCGAAAATCGGGCAGGAGCGGTGATCGGCAGCGTTCTGGCGGTACCGAATTTCGGCGCCGGCGATCTTCTGGAGATCCAGCCGCCGACCGGCACGTCGGTCTACCTGCCGTTCACCGCGGACTTCGTGCCGGAGGTCGACATTGCCGGTGGCCGGATCGTGATCGATCCGCCGGACGATCTGTTCAAGCCGGCCGAAGCCGGCGAGGCGCCGCCGAAGAAGCGGACCCGTTCCCCCAGGGCGCGGGACCGGTTGCAGGGCGGCACGGGTTCGTCGGCGGGGGGGACGGGATCCGGATCGTCGGGCGAAGGGAGCGAAGGCTGATGTCCGGCTTTCGCGCTTCGGTGCTGACACTCTATCCGGAGATGTTCCCGGGGCCGCTCGGGATCTCGCTCTCCGGCAAGGGGCTGGCGGACGGCTTGTGGTCGCTCGATGTCACCGACATCCGCGATTTCGCGGCGGACCGGCACCGCAGCGTCGACGATACGCCGGCGGGTGGCGGACCGGGCATGGTGATGCGGGCCGATATCGTGGCGAAGGCGCTCGATGCGGTCGTGGGTGATGGCGACGTCCGGCCGCGGCTGATGCTCAGCCCGCGCGGGGTCCCGCTCCGCCAGGAGATGGTGCGGCAATGGGCCGACGGCCCGGGTCTCGTCGTGTTGTGCGGCCGGTTCGAGGGCGTCGACGAGCGCGTCATCGAGGGGCGCGGCCTCGCCGAGGTGTCGGTCGGCGACTACGTGCTGTCGGGCGGCGAACTGGCGGCGATGGTTACGCTCGACGCTGTGGTCAGGCTGTTGCCCGGCGTGATGGGCAAGGCCGCCTCGGGCGAGGACGAGAGTTTCGAGCACGGGCTCCTGGAATACCCGCAGTACACCCGGCCGCAAGTCTGGGAGGGGCGGGAGATCCCGGAGATCCTGCGCTCCGGCGATCACGGCCGCATCGCGCGCTGGCGGCGCGAGGCGGCGGAACGGATGACGGCCGAGCGGCGCCCGGATCTCTGGGCGGCGTATCGGTCGACGGCCGGACGGGGCGATCCTGATCGTCGCGGTTCGGACAGAAAACGGAATTAGGGATCCCCGGCGTTCTGCGGCGGGCACATGACAATGCGATGCACATGAGCTATAGGCATCGCCAACTTGCGATCTGAGGACTGGACCATGAGCACCATCATTCAAGAGCTGGACGCCGAGCAGGCAGCCGCCGTCGCCGCCAAGCGCACCATTCCGGACTTCCAGCCGGGCGATACCGTCCGCGTCAACGTGCGGGTCGTCGAGGGCACGCGAACCCGCGTGCAGGCCTATGAGGGCGTCGTCATCGCCCGCTCCGGCTCGGGCCTGAACGAGAACTTCACCGTCCGCAAAATTTCCTACGGCGAGGGCGTCGAGCGCGTGTTCCCGTTCTATACGCCGCTGATCGAGTCGGTCGACCTGGTCCGCCGCGGCAAGGTGCGTCGCGCCAAGCTGTATTACCTGCGCGGCCTGACCGGCAAGGCGGCCCGCATCGTCGAGCGGCAGGACAAGCGGGTCGGCGCGGCCAAGGCCTGAGCTGTCGCCGCTGTTGCGTCGTGCTGGCGGTTTCCGATCCGGTCGCAACGGCTCGGAAATCGCTTTTGCTTGTCGGGCGAGCGCATTCCGGTCGGCGGCGCCGGTGCCCCGGTGCCACAAGGCAGTGACGGCGGAGCATCGCCCTCGCTGCCTTTGTCGTTTATGTCGGGGGGCGTCGGTGCGACGGCATGATCGCGGGTCGGGCGGCATTCTTCGGTTGAGCGAAGTGCGTTAGGATGCGGGGCGCGATCGGCAGGCGGTGTCGTCGCCGTCAACTCGGATGGAACACCTTGCGGGATCCGATGCATCTCGACGTCGTCGACCTCCGGAACTTCTACGGAGAGCCGCTCGGGCAGATCGTCCGGCTGATGCTGCGGCGGCGGTTGCGCGAGATGTGGCCGAGGATCGCCGGCGATCGGCTGCTGGGCATGGGCTATGCGACGCCGTTCATGCGGCCGTTCCTGAAGGAGGCCGAGCGTACGCTCGGCTTCATGCCGGCGCGCCAGGGCGTGGTCAACTGGCCGAGCGAGGGGCCGTCGGCGACGGCACTCGTCGATGAGACCGATCTGCCCTTGCCCAATGCCTCGATCGACCGGGTGCTGCTCGTCCATCTGCTCGAACATGTCGACGATCCGGCCGAGACGCTGCGCGAGATCTGGCGGGTCATGGCGCCGGGCGGCCGGCTGATCGCGGTGGTTCCGAGCCGGCGCGGCGTATGGGCGCGGGTGGAATCGACGCCCTTCGGCGTCGGGCGGCCGTTCTCACGGCATCAACTCGACGCGCTGCTCAAGGAAACCCTGTTCTCGCCGATCGACTGGCGCGGCGCGTTGTTCACGGCGCCCTTGTCGCGCCGCTTTCTGCTGCGCTCGGCGCCGGCGTTGGAGCGTATCGGCGCGGCGCTGTGGCCGGCGCTCTCCGGTGTCATCGTCGTGGAAGCGACCAAACAGATCTATCAGGGACTACCGGTGCGCGCCCGCGTCCGCCATGCCCCCGCCTTCCGGCCGCTGCTCATTCCGGGGGCGTGAAGGGGCGCGGGGCGGGGCGCGCTGGAGATTGGGTTGATCGGAAAATTGTCCAAATCCCCGATTGATGTGCTGGTCAACCCGCTGCGGTTCGTGCTCTGGACCGACCGTCGTTTGCTCGGGCCGCAGTAGCAGGAGAGTAGCGTGCTCAGGGTTCTGGCGTTTCTGTGTTTGCTGATGTCGGCCCTCGGCCGTGCCGAGGCCGAACCCGGGCTGCACTGGCAGTTCGCCGAGCCTTCGTCGCTCGGATGGTCCGCGGACAAGCTTCGATCGGCGCAAGCGCTCGTGATGTCGGGTGGTACCACCGCCTTGGTGATCGTTCAGGGCGATCAGGTCATCGCCCGGTGGGGCGACGTGGGGCGCCCGATCAACGTGCGCTCGGTGCGCAAGAGCTTCATCTCCAGCCTCTACGGCATCGCGATTGCGGACGGCAAGATCGATCGCGACCGATCGCTCGAACAACTTGGCATCGACGACAGGCCGCCATCTCTGACGACGGGTGAGAAGCAAGCAACCGTGCGCGATCTGTTGATGGCGCGCTCGGGGATCTATCACGATGCCGCCTACGAGACGAAGCAGATGAAGGCGGCGCGGCCCGAGCGCGGCAGTCACCCGTGGGGAAGCTTCTGGTACTATAACAACTGGGATTTCAATGTGCTGGGTGCCATCTACCGGCAGGAAACGGGCGAGGATATTTTCGCAAGCTTCGATCGGCGCATCGCCAAACCCATCGGCATGGAGAGTTTCAATCCAGCCTCCGGCCGCTATGTTGTCGAACCGGCCTCTGAATACCCGGCCTATCCGTTCCGAATGAGCGCGCTCGACGCTGCCCGCTTCGGGCTATTGTACCTGCAGCACGGCGAATGGAACCATCGGCAGTTGGTACCCGCCGATTGGATTGCCGAATCGACGAAGGCGTGGTCGCGAACCGATCGCGATGGCATCGGCTATGGTTATCTCTGGTGGGTGCTACCCAAAGAGGTCGCAGGCGAGGGCGCCTATGCGGCAGAAGGATCCGGCGGGCAGGTAATCGCCATTATGCCGGAATTTGGGCTGGTCGTGGTTCGTACCGTCGACGAGCCGGATATCCGCCCACACAATGCCCGACTGCGATTACAGGATCTGTTGAAGCTCATCGTCGCGGCCCGGCGCTGAGGGTATGGGCGTTGCGGCGCGCATGCCGCCGCCGGCCTCACGCACGCCGCAATAGAAACACCGCCTGCTCGCCAAACAGGTTCCAGAACCACCACGGGGCATTGAGGCTCATCTTCTGACCCCAGGCGTTCAGCGCGATGGCCTTTTCCATGATGGCACCGACGTCCGGCTCCTTCGTCAGTTCGACGAAGTCGCGTATGGTGCAAAAGTGGATATTGGGCGTGTCATACCAGCTGTAGTTGAGAAAGCTGGTCTTCGGCATGCGGCCGCGCAGCACCAGTTGCGCCCGGATGCCGTAGTGGCCGAAATTCGGCAGCGATACGATCGCCCGCCGGCCGATGCGCAACAGATGGCGCAGCACGTCCTTCGGCCGCTGCGTCGCCTGCAGGGTCTGCGACAGGATGACATAGTCGAAACTGTCATCGGGATAGAACACCAGATCGCGATCGGCGTCGCCCTGAATGACGGACAGGCCGCGGGCGACGCAGTCGTTGACGCCCTTCTGGCTGAGTTCGATCCCCCGCGCATCGACTCCGCGTGTCTCGGCGAGAAGCTGCAACAGCTGTCCCTCGCCGCAGCCGACGTCGAGCACGCGGCTGCCGGGCTCGACCAGTTCGGCGATCAGGCGCAGATCGACGCGGGCATCGCGTCCGGGTGTGTTCGCGGCTTGCGCGACATCGCTGTGCACGTTCATCGGCCGGCCTTTCGATCGAGGCCCCTGGCGCGGGCGGCCGAATCGATGAAGCCGCGGGCAATGGCGAACATCTCCGGCTCGTCGAGGAGGAAGGCGTCGTGGCCGAAATCGGTGACGATTTCGGAGAACGACACGCTGGCGCCGGCGGCATTCAGGGCATGCACCACCTCGCGCGACTGGCTGGTCGGAAACAGCCAGTCGGAGGTGAACGACATTACGCAGAAGCGGGTCTTGGTGCCGGCGAATGCCTTGGCGAGCACGCCGTCGTATTCGGCGGCTAGATCGAAATAGTCCATGGCGCGCGTGACGTAGAGGTAGGAATTGGCATCGAACCGGTCGACGAAACTCGTCCCCTGATGCCTCAGGTAGCTCTCGATCTGAAAGTCGCTGTCGAAGCCGAAGGTCACCGCCTCGCGGTCCTGCAGACGGCGGCCGAACTTCTGGTGCAGCGACAACTCCGACATGTAGGTGATGTGCGCGGCCATGCGGGCGACGGCGAGCCCCTTTTTCGGGCTCGTTCCCGCCTCGATGTAGCGCCCCATCCGCCAGTCGGGATCGGCCATCACCGCCTGACGGCCGACCTCGTGGAAAGCGATGTTCTGCGAGGAATGCCGCGGGCCGGCGGCGATCGGCATGGCGGCGAACACCTTGTCCGGCCAATGCGCCGCCCAGTCGAGCACCTGCATGCCGCCCATCGAACCGCCGATGACGAGGAACAGGGACTCGATCCCCAGGTGCTCGATCAGCGCCGCCTGCGAGCGGACCATGTCGGCGATGGTGACGACGGGGAAATCGAGGCCATAGGCCTTGCCGGTTGCCTGATCGAGCGAGGCCGGGCCGGTCGTCCCCATGCAGCCGCCGAGCACATTGGCGCAGATGACGAAGAAGCGCTCGGTGTCGATCGGCTTGCCCGGTCCGACCATCAGGTTCCACCAGCCGGGCTTGGAGGTGACCGGGTGGATGCTGTGCACGTGCTGGTCGCCGGTCAGGGCGTGACAGATCAGCACGGCATTGCGCTTGTCGGCGTCAAGCTTGCCGTAGGTCTGATAGGCGATCTGCCAGGGGGCGAGCTGAGCTCCGCCATCGAGGCGTAGCGGCTTGTCCTCGCCGAAACGGACGACCGCGCTTGACGGCTGGTCGGCCTCTCGCCGCCGTGCTGCCTCGAGCGCATCGTCGACCTGGTCGCGGGACGTGGGTTCCATGGGCATTTTGCCGGACTGTTGCATTCTCCGTCAGCTAGGAGCGCGGGGGGGCGCATGTCAATGGGCTGTCGGACCCACCAGATGCTCGCCGATCCGCAACACCAGCAGCGCCAGCATGAACAAGGTCGGATAGAAGGTGAGGCCGAAGCCGAAGGAGCGAGCGGCGGCACCGCGCTCGTAGCCGAAGTGGAAGGCGGCGCGTCCGAGGAGGAAGGTGATGGCGGCGCATGGTACGGCCGAGAGCCAGTTGGCCGGCATGACGGCGGCCCAGGCGGCGTAGGCGACGACCGCCAGGACGGCCTGTTCCAGCGTGTTCTGGATCAGCGCCTGCAGGACGCGGGCGCGCTCTGTCGGCGCCGGGCCGGCTGCGGCATCGATGTCGTCGGAGGTGGCAAAGCGGTGCCTGGCCAGCTGGGCGATGGCAAAGGCAAGTGCCACGCCGGGCAACAGCGCGGCTTCGGCCGCCATCGCCAGCCGCTCCGGCACGGCGAGATCAGCGGCGAATTGGAACGGGTTGTAGATGCTGCCGAGCATCACCACGGCGAGCGTGGCGATGGCGGCGACAAAAGCGCCGGTGCGGACGCCGCGCTGAGTGGGGGTAAGGGGCATGGACCAATCCTGTTCCGCGACGACACGCGCCATCGCTGGCGTGCGGTCGCGCGCTGGCTGCGATCATCGCGCTGCCATAGCGCCATTCTGCACCAACCGCGAGGTGTAAATGCCGTGGCGCCGATGATCGGGGGCGCTCGCCGCGGAGCCGGACGGCGCGGGGCACGAGGTCGCCATCGCCGCTTCCTCCAGCCGTTGGGCGGCGCCAAGCTGGTTGGCACTGCCGGCGCGCGAACCCGGACGGCGGCGGCCGAGTTGTCGCGCCTCCAATGAATATATTGATATTATTAGTATATTCTGATCGCGATTGTCGAATTCACGTTCAGCTCGTGCGGGGTGCGGATTGACTGACCGTCAATCGCATAGTATAATTGCAGTAATTTCGAATTGTGACTTCTATGCCTTTGACGTGTTGATTTCTTTTGCCTTTTCATGGGAGATTCGGCGATGAATTTGTCGATTGATCTCTATTCTGGCCGCACCAATCCGGCCTGGGCACTGCCGGCCAGCTTCTCCGGCTTGGTGTTCGACCTGCTGGCGGATCTCGGGTTTGTCAGGAATCTGTTCGGGGCGAGCCGCGTCACCAATCTCGGCTATCGTGGCCTCAACATCGTCATCCCGCCGGATCTCGCCGTGCGCAACAACATCCCGGCCACTTTCATCATTCCGTTCAATGATCCCGACCTGCATCAGCAACTCTTCCGCGAAATCATCGCGTTGTGCCGCCTTATCGGCTTCGCAGGAGCCGAGGAAATGAGCCGGATCGCCGAAGTCATCCTCAAGCTGATCCAGGGCATTCTGAAGCGGCGCGTCGTCCCGACGCCGGCGCCTGGCGGCAAAAGCGGCTGCGACTACGAGATGCTGACGTTCGACCCCGCGCCGTGGAACGACCCGAACTTCATTCTGACAAACAACTGCTATGCCTATGCAACCAACAAGCGCGACAAGTACCCGTCGAAGCCTCAGCCCGGACTCGGGTCCGGCAAGATCTTCGACAAGATTACCGGTCCGGATGTCGCGGCTGCGGCCAAGCGCGACGGTGCCCACGACTTGAACGACTGCTTTGCGGACAGCGAGAAGCCGCGCATGCTCGTCGCCCTGGTGATCTGGCCGGGCGAAGACTACCATTGGTACCGCAAGCATCCGGACTGTTGGGGCCACAAACCCGGGTCGACGGCGGCGCGCAACTACGACAATTCCAACAAGACGATCAGCAATCCGGAAACGTGCGATCGCGGACCTTATACCGAGTTCACCGGGTATTTCCTGATCCCGAAGAGCCAGAAAGTTGCAGCATGAACACGGCAGGTGGCATGCGACCGCTTCTCGTCGCCGCCGCATTGGGTCTTGGCCTGTTTTCGAAGGGCGTATCGGCAATGGATGCGGACAGCCTGACTGCCAATTCGATTGAACGTGCAACGGTTACCGTCGAGATCTACAGCGGTCGCGAGAATCCGAGCTGGTCGCTGACCGCTGCCGACAAGGATGCCGTGGTGCAGCGAATCGCCGACCTCATCCGCGCCAAGTCGACGATCGACGCGCGGCCGGAGCACCATCTCGGATACAGCGGCCTCACCGTGCAGCTCACCGGGAAGACCGGGACGATCGCGGTATTCGTCGGCGGCGGCGTGGTGACCCTGGGAGACGGCGGACGCACGCTCGGCCTGCGCGATTCCGGGCGAGCCCTGGAGAGCTGGCTGGCCGAGACCGGCGCTGCAGAGCTGCGGCCGGAGGTCCTCGCCCAGATTCGCGGCAGCTTCGGCAAATAGCCGCCGGTTCGAAGACTTGGCAGGCCGAGCGCCGCCGGTGGGCGCAGACGCCGCCGTTGCAGCGCCGCGCAGGGCTTTGATC
>JARLIU010000156.1 GCA_031291595.1 Ancalomicrobiaceae bacterium
ATAGCCGACGCTGGTGGCGCAACAGCGGCATGCTCCTCAATACGGTCCTCACGATCGCATGGGCAGACCGGCAAGGGATGCCCAGGCTTGCATAAAGCCAACTCGCATAACCTCAATCTCTCGAACCGCCCGGTGCGGACCCGCATGTCGGGTAGTGTGGCAGGGGAGCGTTCCAATCGGATCGCCCCCTATGCCGATCCGGGCAGGCCTCAGCCGCCCTGGGCGATCTTGCCCGGCGAGTTCGACTTCGACATCAGCGTGTCGATGCGCTCGCGTTCCTTCTGGAACTCCGCCAGCATGGCGCCGTTCAGTTCCTTGCCGCGCGGCAGTCGTACGCGCATCGGATCGACGAAGGCGCCGTTGATCAGCACTTCATAGTGCAGATGCGGACCGGTCGATTGGCCGGTGGAGCCGACGTAGCCGATCACCTGACCCTGGTGCACCTTGGTGCCGACCGTTATGCCCTTGGCAAAGGCAGATTGATGGCCGTAGCCGGTCTCGTAACCGTTGGCGTGCTGGATCCGGATGTAGCGGCCATAGCCACCTTTCCAGCCGGCGAAGGTGACGGTGCCATTGCCGGAGGCGAGGATCGGGCTGCCGATCGGGTTGGCCCAGTCGACGCCGGTGTGCATGCGGTAGTAGCCGAGGATCGGATGGATGCGACCGCCGAAGCCGGAGCGCATGACGCCGCCTTCCATCGGTTTGCGCATCAGGAACTTCTTGGCGCTCTTGCCGCTCTCGTCATAGTAGTCGACGGTGCCGTCGTCGGGCGAGCGGTAGCGGTAGAAGCGCTTCAACTGGCCCTTGATGTTCATCGACGTATAGAGGATCTCCGGCCGCGAATTCGCATCGGCATCGTCGGCCTGGGAATAGAACAGCTCGAACGTATCGCCCTGGCGGATGCGCTGGTTGAAGTCGACGTCATAGGAGTAGATCTGCACCAGTTCCTTGATCGTCTGGCTCGGCACCTGGTTGTCGAGCGCGGTCTGGTAGAGACTGTGGTAGAGCGATGGCGCGGCGTTCGGATCCGGGGTCGATTCATCGTCGTCTGGCTCGGCGCTCGTCGCATCGGTGATGTCAGGTTCCTGCGCGCCGACGAAGTCGTTGGCGTCGTCCGACAGGGCCACGGTGGCGAGGTGGCCGCTGGCGTTGTAAAGCGAGACACGCACGGGCTTCAGCTTTTCCGTCACGTCGATCTTGGCGAGGCCGATGCGCACGCGCATGCCGGCATCGAAGGTCTTCAGGTCGACCAGCTTGCCGAGCGCCTTGATGATGTCGGCGCTTTCCTTGTCGTCGGCCTGGTTGTCCTTGAGGATCGACTTCAGCGTGTCGTTCTGCCCGACGGTGACGATCTTTTCATTGAGGCCGTTGCCGGTCTGCGCGCCAGCCTTTTCCACATCGCTCTTGGGAAAGAACGAGACGTTCTCCGAGGTGATGCGCAGGGCCATGGCGGAATCGAGGCCCGGCGTGCCGAAGGTCGCCTCGATGCGGTTGACGTCGCCGCTCGGCAGCGATGCGACCTGCACGGACCCGTCGGTGAGGAAGCGCGCCTGGTCGCGCACGATGCGCTCGACCTCGAGCGAGGTCATGATCGCCTCGACGTCGAACTGGCTCGGATCCATCGGCAGGTCGCGGGTCTTCAACTCCATCTCGCCGTCGACGGCGGCGTCATAGAAGGCGGGGTTGCGGACGTTGGAGGTGCGCCCGGAAAGAAGATCGGTGTTGGCGAAGACCTTGAGCGGATCGAAGTCGGGCATCTTGGCGGTATCGGCGCTTGCCTTCATCGACAGCGGCGTGGAGATGCGCACGAACGGCTTGATGCGGACGATGTCCTTGTCGCC
This sequence comes from Ancalomicrobiaceae bacterium, assembly GCA_031291595.1. Lineage (GTDB taxonomy): Bacteria > Pseudomonadota > Alphaproteobacteria > Rhizobiales > Ancalomicrobiaceae > CAIYYN01. The sequence goes on from JARLIU010000156.1 coordinate 1,842, forward strand.
GACGTGCGTCATGGTCGACAAGTTGAGAACCTGACGGGCGCCGACCGGCTCGGGCCCGGTGCGCAGGCGATCGCCCTTGGGCAGGCCGTAGCGGCTGTCGAGGCCGGAGATCGGAATGGAATCGTCGGTTCCGGCCAGCTTCGACAGCCGGGTCAACTCGGCCGGGGTCGCCGCCAGCATCTGCCGGCCGTCGAGGGCGACGAACAGCGCCCCGCCCATCAGGAACGACGACGTCATGCCGGTCAGCACCGTGCCGGTCAGCCAGCGCAAGCTCACCCGGCGGCGATCGAACGGTCCGGCTGGACCGTCGGTGAGGAGCGGGGGCTCGTCGCCTAGTTCGATGTCGTCGTCGGGTCGCGTGGCGTTGCCTTGGTGCATCGTCTCTCTATCGGTCGCGGTCGTCGTCTCGGGTGCTGTTCGGTCGCAGGCGCTTTGGGCGGCACCTGATCGACACTGCGAGCAGCGGGCGCTTTGAGCGCTTCCGGCCTCGCCCGGGCTCGTTTCGGCACCGATCGGCCGGCGAGCCCCAGTTCGGCGGGGCCTTATCTAGCACTTCGCCGCAAATGCGGCCAGAGAAAGGACTCCTGCGGCAACGGCTTCGACCGGTGGAGTCCGGCCGGATTGGCCAGCACGGGCTTCGGCTTGGGCCGCACGTTGATGTCGCGCGATGCATGCGTCGCACCCGCGTGACTGCTCTCCGCAACGTCGCGGCGCGATCGAAGCGGGCGTCGGGCGGCGGAAGACCATAGGGTCCCGCGACATGGTTAATGAAACGTCAATGACGGAAATCGGCGAAATCGCTGCCTTTAGCCGGCATATGGCGGTTATCCACAGCCAAAATGGCGGAATTCCGCCCCATATCCGCATTTGTCCCAAGCGACTCCGGGCAAAAACAGGAGTTGGATGGGCTGCATGAACTTTTTCTGACTGTTGGAGTTGACATGTAGGGAGGGTGGGATCTATAAGCCGGTCCATCGACGACGGCGGTGCTGCCTCTGGGCGGCACGGTTACTTGCCTTCGTGGTTCTCTCGCAGGATTGAGGGGAACGTC
>JARLIU010000157.1 GCA_031291595.1 Ancalomicrobiaceae bacterium
GAAAAGCCCCACAGGGGCTTTTCATCCCGGCCTTTGGCCGGGACCGCTCCTCACCCCACCCGTTTCGGCTCGGGGTCGTTGGCGGCCTGGACGATGCAGCGCGGGTCCGGGCTGTCCTTCAATCGGGCGAGCGAGGAGATCAGCTTCGGCTGCGACAGGACCGCCATGCGCTCCTTCGGCGACAGCCAGGACATGGCCTCGTCCAGCGTTACAGCCTCTTCAAGCTTGGCCGCCGCCATCACCGGTTCGAAGTCCGGCTTGCCGCGCGGTCTGAGCGGTGGCGGCAGCATCAGCCGTTCGTGCAGCTCGCGCAGCCGCCGGTCGGCGACGACGGCCGACAGTCCGTCCTCGACCTCGGGCAGATCCACGATGGCGATGTCCTGGCGACGCGCCGTGTCGGAGAGGATCATCGGCGGATCGGTTTCTTCGGGAATGTTGAGGAGATGTGCCCGGCGGAAGGCCTGGCCGATCATCGCCGAGGCGCTGGCCCAGGAGATGCCGATCGCCGCGACGAGGCCGAGCACGGTCGGCGCCATCCAGGCCAGGATCGCCGGCGAGATCACATAGGCGGCGAGCGCCATGATGAAGCCGATCAGCGTGTGCTGCCAATGCTGGCGCACCACCTCGCGGAAGGGGATGCCGCCGTCGTCGCGGCGCTGCGTCTTCCAGCCGGAATCGCGCCCCGACAGGATCTCGATCACGTGCCGGCTCTGGATCAGCATCATCACCGGCGCGACGATCGCCGACAGCAGCGTCTCGACGAGCATCGAGGCAAAGATCGGCACGGCGCCGCCGGACTTGGTGCGGACGCGCTTGTCGAGGATCGATTCGATCGTGCCGAGCACCTTGGGCAGCAGCAGCACGCCCATGGTGATGAGAAACAGCTGCAGTGCGCGCTCGCTGTCGAACCGCGGCCAGGCGGGGAACAGCGAGAAGTCGTGGGTGAAATATTCCGGCCGGATGAATCGGGCCTGCAGAGCGAGCGCCAGGCCGGTCAGCAACAGCGCCAGCCAGATCGGCGAGGCCAGATAGCTCATGATGCCGGTGGCAAAATGGATGCGGCTCGGCCAGGCGAGCCCGGAGCTGAACAGCACCGGGATGTGCTGCAGGTTGCCCTGCGCCCAGCGCCGGTCGCGCGCCGCGACGTCCAAGAGCGACGGCGGGCTCTCTTCATACGACCCGCGCAGCCACGACACCATGTAGACGCCCCAGCCGCCGCGGCGCATGAGCGCGGCCTCGACGAAGTCGTGGCTCATGATGTGGCCGCCGAAGGGTTTCGGGCCGCGCAGATCCGGCAGGCCGCAGCAGTCGGCGAAGGCGCGGGTGCGGATGATGGCGTTGTGGCCCCAGTAGTTGCCGTCGCGGCCGTGCCAGACGGCGAGGCCGCGGGCGATGACCGGGCCGTAGATGCGACCGGCGAACTGCTGCAGGCGGGCGAACAGCGTGTTGCGGTTCACGATCACCGGCAGGGTCTGGATGATGCCGGCCTGGGCGTCGTCCTCCATCAGTTGCGCGAGCATGACCAGCGTGTCGCCAGACATGATGCTGTCGGCGTCGAGGATCAGCATGTGCTCGTAGCGGCCGCCCCAGCGGGTGACGAAATCGGCGACGTTGCCGGCCTTGCGCGCAGTATTCTTGTAGCGGCGGCGATACCACACGGCGAGACGACCGGCCAGGCGATGCCTGAGCCGTTCGAAGGCAATCTCCTCCTCGATCCATGCGGTCGAGTCGGTGGTGTCGGAGATGATGAAGACCTCGAAATTCGCCCCGGCGCCCAGGCCGGCGACCGCCTCGGCCATGGCCTCGAGTGCGCCGAAGGTGCGGGCCGGGCTCTCGTTGTAGACCGGCATGACGAGGGCGGTACGGCTTTTCAGCGGGCGCGGCTCGGGCCGGTGCTCGGGCAGGAAGCCGGCAACGAAGCCGGCGATGCCGCTCATGGCGGAAAAGGCGATCCACGAATAAGTGATGGCGAACAGGATGAGCAGCGGCCATTTCAGGCCGACGATGCCGCCCGCCTGCACGACGCGTACCATCTCGTTGATGCCGAACAGCGACAGCACCAACGCGCCGCCGAACACGAACACGCGCGCGATGGCCGTGCGTCGCTTGCCCGGCGTCTTGTCGACGCGGCACGGGCGCGGCCCCCGCCAGTTCCTGAGCGACTGCACAGGCATCTCCAGCGGGCTTTCGTACGGCACCGGAGGCCAGAGTCCCAGATCGGAGGGTGGAGCAATCGAATTCGGAGTGCCATCCATGGGCGGGAGCGTCCGTGGTGTGGTTGGGCCTGTCGTTGAGGTCATCCGGCCGTCCAGCGGTAGAGCCAAGTTTCGCTGAGACGTTTGTTGCCGTCAGTCAGGATGGCGCGCAATTCGGACAATGTCGTGTTTTTCGTATCAAGTTCGAAACTGACGCGGAATCCTTTCGCGATCGGGTTGGCCTTGACCACGACCGACTGGATCTTGCCGGCGGAGGCCGAGACATCGGCCTTCGGCTCGACGCCAGCCGGGAAGGTCCCGGCAAAATCGATGACGACCTTGCGGAACGTCTGCTGCGATCCCTGGCCGATGGCGGTGTTGACCGCAATCGCCAGATCGGAGGTGATCGGCCGGCCAGCGCCCCAATGCATGCGGTAGGTGGCGGAGAAGTTCTGGCCGGCGGGCAGCTTGGCTTGCGGACGCCAGTTGCACAAGATGTTGTCGTGGATCTCGCTGTCGGAGGGGATCTCGATCAATTCGATGGCGCCCTGTCCCCAGTCGCCGATCGGCTCGACCCAACAGCTGGGCTTCAGATCGTAGCGGGCGTCGAGGTCGGAGAAATCGTCGAAATTGCGATGCCGCTGGAGCAGGCCGAAGCCGTGCGGATTGAGGTCGCCGAAGGCGGAGATCTGCAGCGTCTTGGGATTGGCCAGCGGCCGCCAGATCAGCTCGCCGCCGCCGGTCAGCACCGCCAATCCGTCCGAACCGTGCACCGCCGGGCGAAAATCGTCGAAGCGGACCCGGCTGGTGGCGTCATAGAGGAACATCGAGGTCAACGCGCCGAGGCCGACATGGGTGAGGTCTTCGCGCGGGAACAAGCTCAGCTCGACATCGATGGTGGTGAACGTGTCGGGCCGCAGCGTGAAGCGGTAGACGCCGGTGGTCGAGCGGCTGTTCAGCAGCGCATGCACGACGACGGACGAGGCGTTCGGCTCCGGCGTCTCGATCCAGAAGTGTTCGAAGGTCGGGAATTCCTCGCCGCCGGCCTCGCCGACGTTGATCGCCAGGCCACGCGCCGACAATCCGTACATCTGGCCTTGCGCGATGGCGCGGAAGAAGGTGGCGCCCTGGAAGGCGACGAATTCCGTCCACGTGTCCGGCGCCGGTCCCGGACGGCGCAGCTTGAAGCCGGAGAAGCCGAGATCCTGCTTGTCGTCCGGCGGCTTGACCGACTGCGGGTAGTCGAACAGGTCGCGGCTGAAGGCAATCTTGCGCGCCTGGCCGTCCGCCACGAGATAGACGTCGGTCATCTGGCGGTAGATGAAGCCGGTATGCAGGAGGCTGGCCTGGAAGCCGCGGTTCTCGGTGGCCCACAGGTACTTGTCGTTACGGAAGCGGATGTCGCGATACTGCTCGAACGGCAGGTTGGCGAAGCGTTCGGCAACCTGCGGCGGCTCGACATAGGCCGCGGCCGCGAGCTTCTTCGCCTCCTCGAGCAGCAGCGTGCGCGAAAACGGCTGCGGCTGGCCGAGCAGGCTGTCAATGGTCGCTCCCGCGGCGCGTGCAGCGGACAGGCCGCCGAGCGTGGCCGAGAGGCCGCCCGCAAATCCGGCGGAGGAGAGGAGGAACTCGCGGCGATTCATGCAACTTTGGTCCAGACCAGCCACTTCCAACGATCGCAATCCCGCAGCCTGCTGTCGCGTCGCCCCGGCGGTCAGCTGGGCAGGCGGGGTACGGTGGGCCACAACATTCTCACGCCGTGCGAGGCTCTGATTTCAGCGGCAGGTCTCGCGTCTTTGGCGCGAGCCGACCGCCGACATCGTCAACCACGCGACGACCGCCGATTCGTTCCTTTGCAGGACTTCGTTCCTCTACAGGACTTCGTCGTCCCGGTCCGATCGGGTTACAAGCGGACCTCACGCGTCAACTCCACCGCTCCGACGGCTCGGACATAGACAAAACCGCGCGTGTCAGGCGTGCCTGGCAAGCGGCGATGTTGCGCAGCGGCGTGACTTTATCCGAAGTCGTCGGGCCATTCAAAAGCTCACTCGCCGTTTCGCGGAACTTTGGGAAAAAACATTCACGTAGCGACGGTCGCAGGGTTTTGCCGGCCAACCAACGCTCGCCGCCCCCGCTGAAAAAAAAGCGGGGCGCGTTCCGGGTGGAACGCGCCCCAGGTGGTGGCTGGATGGCTTGCCACATCAGGAGAGGGAAAGATGCGAGAAATGCGAGCGGTTTGCGCTGCGGGCCGATGGCCCAGGCAGCGGCGCCGTCACGGCGCGATCGGATCCTTAGCCGGCATCCGCACCAGCGTCGACATCTGGTGCGCTTCGTCGCGCTGCTCGACGGTCACCGTCGGGGCGACTGTGGCCGGAATCTCGGCGACGGTGGTGCGGCAGGTCGCTCCCAGCGCATCGCAGGCGCCGAGCAGGCGGAAGGCGTTCTCGATGCGATCATTGGGCGCGCGGTCGCCGCGCAGGTCGGCGGAGACGTCGCTGGCGTCGCTGCGGCCGGCCTCGGCATCGGAGAACACGATCGGCGTGGCGAGCAACAAGCCGGCGATGAGAGCGGTCAGGCTGGTGATCTTGAGCATGGCTGCCTCCCGGCGAAGTCCATTCGATGCATTCCGTTGAACGATGGTGGGACATTAGCGGGCGGCCGCTGAACGCATTCGGAGTGCGTCGTTCAGATTCCGTTCAAGCTTGCGGCTATTTTGCGATTTGCCGCCGACCGCCGCGCCGGGGACCGTCGCACTTGCGGCTCCGCCCGGCAGAAGCTACACCTCGCCTATGGCTCGCATCGCGTTCTACCCCGGCTCCTTCGATCCCGTCACCAACGGCCACATCGACGTGTTGGCGCAGGCCCTCGACGTCGCCGATACGGTCGTCGTCGCCATCGGCGTGCACCCGGCGAAACTGCCGATGTTTTCGTTCGAGGAGCGGGTGGAGATGATCCGCGAGGCGGCATCGCGCTTCGACCTCGCCGCCGACCGGCTGTCGGTCACCCGCTTCGACACGCTGCTCGTCAATGCGGCGCGCAATGCCGGCGCCACGATCATCATCCGCGGCTTGCGCGACGGTACGGATCTCGACTACGAGATGCAGATGGCGGGCATGAACAGCGCCATGGCACCGCGGATCCGCACGGTGTTTCTGCCGGCCTCCTCGGGCGTGCGTCACATCACCGCCACGCTTGTCAGGCAGATCGCGCAAATGGGCGGCGACGTCTCGGCCTTCGTTCCGGCCGAGGTCGCGACCCGGCTCAAGGCCAAGACCGCTCGACCCTGAGCCGTTGCGCCGGGGACCGTGCCCGGTCGGTCGCATCCGCCGCACCATTCATCCTTGGAGGATTTTCCGCGTGATCCGTCGTCACTTCTTCGGCTTTGCCCTGGGGCTCGCCGCTGCCACAGTCGCAGCCATTCCGGCCGTCGCCATCAATCTCCCCGCCGGCGTCGACGCTAAGCATACGCTCGTCATGACGCTGAAGGACGGGCAGGTGATCATCAAGCTGCGGCCGGATCTGGCGCCGAAGCACGTCGCGCAGATCGAGACCTTGGTGAAGCGCGGCTTCTACGACGGCATCGTGTTCCACCGCGTCATCGACGGCTTCATGGCGCAGACCGGCGATCCGACCGGCACCGGCGCAGGTGGCTCCGATCTGCCGAACCTCAAGGCCGAGTTCAGCAACACGCATTTCGCCCGCGGCGTCATCGGCATGGCGCGCACGCCCGATCCGAACAGCGCCAATTCGCAGTTCTTCATCATGTTTACCGACGTTCCGCAGCTCGACGGCCAGTATACCGTCGTCGGCGAAGTGGTCGCGGGCATGGATTTCGTCGACAAGATCAAGAAGGGCGCCGCCAGCCAGAACGGCCAGGTGATCGATCCCGACAAGATCATCAAGCTGCAGATGGCGGCGGACGTGAAGTAGGCCTCAGTCCCGGGAGCCCGGCCGGCCGATGATCGGCGCCGGGCTACCCGACATCACGCCAGTTCCGGCTCCAGTTGCACCAGGCGCGCATCCGGGCGACGGCCGGTCGATTCCAGCACCAGCAGATCCTCGCGGCGGAAGGTGACCGCCACGCGCGTGCCGCGCAACGGCGGCGGCGTATTCGGGTCGTTGAACGTATCGATCGACACGGCGTGGGCTCCGAAGCGCACCCGGATGCGCACCACCGCTCCGAGGAAGGAGATCTCCTCGGCGGTGCCGATCATCTGGTTGCGGTCCGATTCGCGCGCCGAGCCGAGGGCGAGCGCTTCCGGCCGCAGCGCGACGCTGCACTTGGCTCCGGCGGCAGCGGCGATGGCGCTGGTGGTCGTGACCTCGTGGCCGTCGATCGACAGCCGCGACAGACCGGGATCGACAACCGTGGCTTCGAGCAGGTTGAGCGTGCCGACGAAGGAGGCGACGAACGTCGTCTTCGGCGTGTTGTAGATCTCGAACGGTGTACCGATCTGGTCGGCGGCGCCCTCGTACATGACGACGATGCGGTCGGAAATCGACAGCGCCTCTTCCTGATCATGGGTGACGAAGATCGTCGTGATGCCCATCTGGCGCTGCAGCGAACGGATCTCCTCGCGAAGCGAGACCCGGATCTTGGCATCGAGCGCCGATAAGGGCTCGTCGAGCAGCAGGATCTTCGGACGGACGGCAAGCGCCCGGGCGAGCGCCACGCGCTGCTGTTGGCCGCCGGAAAGCTGGTAGGGGTAGCGGTCGCCGAGGTGCGGCAGCTTGATCATCTCCAGCATCTCGCCCACCCGCGCCTTCATCTGGTCGGCCGGATAGCCGGCGAGCTTCAGGCCGAAGCCGACGTTCTGGGCGACCGTCATGTTGGGGAACAGGGCGTAGGCCTGGAACACCATGCCGATCTTGCGCTTGGCCGGCGGCAGATTGGAGATCTCCTGGCCGTCGACCTCGATGGTGCCGGAGGAGGCGGCTTCGAAGCCGGCGATCATCCGCAAGACGGTGGTCTTGCCACAGCCCGACGGACCGAGGAACGAGACGAATTCACCTTTGTCGACGGCCAGGTCGAAGCTCTTGACCACCGGTACCGGGCCGAAGGACTTCTTGATGGATTTGAGTTCCAGATAGGCCATGTCGAACTCCACGTCGGCTTGAGCATCGTCCGCTCGAGAGGATCGGGCTTGGGCCAAGCGGCTCAAGCCAATGATGCCGGAGGGATTCCGGTCGTTCGGCGCATCCCGTCCGATCGGAACCGCTGGATGGAAGTGGCGCGGGCAGGGGATCAGGTCCCCGGCTTGGCGGCGCGGCGATCGCGACCGAAATACTGCATCAGGCCCATGCAGGCCCAGGTGATCAGGAAGGCGATCAGCGACAGCGCCGCCGCCTCATACGGGCTGTGCTCGTTGGCATCGACCAGATAAACGCCGAACACCGGACGATTGAGCAGGTTCGCCATCGTGAATTCGCCGAGCACGATCGCAAACGTCAGGAATGCGCCGGACAGAACCGCCGAGCGCACATTCGGCAGGATGATATGAAAGATCACCGTCGGCAAGCTCGCGCCGAGCGATTCGGCCGCCTCGGTCAGCGTGCGGACGTCGACGGTGCGCATGCCGCTGTCGATGGCGCGGTACATATAGGGGAGCGCCAGCGCGACATAGGCGAACAGCAGCAGGATGTTGGTCGCCATCACCGAGCCGGTGAGCGGCAGCCAGGAGCTGGAGTTGTAGAGCCGGATGTAGCCGAACACCAAGACGATCGCCGGAATGACCAGCGGCAGCAGCGTGATGAATTCGACGATCGGGCGCAGTCGCCGCAGTCGCAGCTGCACGAAATACACCGTCGGCACCACGATCAAGACGCTGACGGCGATGGTCAGAAGCGCGATCACGCTCGAGAACAGGAAAGTATCCTCGAAGACCGTGCTGAACACGACCTTGTAGGCCTCGAAGCTGTAGATGCCGCGGATCATCCTGAGCGAGAATTCGGCCGCGCCGACGAGCGGCATCAAGAAATACAGCGCGGCAATAACGACGGCGATCCAGGCGCCGAGCGAAGACTTCTTCATCGTGTCCACCTCTCTCCGCGTTCGCGCAGCCAGATGTAGAGACCGTTCGACACGCCGGTGATGACGATCATGCCGAGCGCGATGGCGTAGCCGAGGTTCTGGTCGTGCAGAACGTCGCCGCGAATCTGATTGTTGAGCTGGATGGTGATGATGTTGAAGCCAGGCCCGGCCAGCGCGTAAGCCGTCGCAATCGCGCCGAAGGAATTGGCGAACAGCAGCACGGTGGAGCCGACGAGGCTCGGCCACAACACCGGCAGCCCGATATGGCGCCAGTAATCGAGGCTCGTCGCCCCCAGGGTCGTCGCCGCTTCGCGCCATTCGCGCTTCAGTCCGTCGAGCGCCGGCGCGATGATCAGCACCATGAGCGGGATCTCGAAGAACAGGTAGGCGAGCACGACGCCCCAGAAGCTGATGACGCTGAAGCCGAGGGCACGCAGCGAGATGCCGAGGTAATCGGACAGCCACAGGGTCAGCAGGCCGCGTGGACCGATCGAGGCGATGAAGGCGAAGGCCAGCGGCACGCCGGCGAAATTGGAGGCGACGCCGCAGAAGGTCGACACCGCCGGCCGCATCCAACGCGGCAGATTGCCGAGCACGATCGCCTGGGCGAGCGCCAGGCCGAGTATCGCGCCGCCGACCGCGGTGATCAGGCTGACCTTGAGCGAGACGACATAGGCGTCGACCAGCGTCGGATTCTGGAAAATCTTGTAGATGTTGTTGAGGGTCGGATTGCCGCTCTGATCGACGAAGGCGCCGAAGACCAGAATGATCGTCGGGAAGATCAGGAACATCAACGCAAATACGAAGAACGGCGTCACGCCGATCAGCGCGAGCGTCGTGCTCGACAAGCGTCTGGCGGGTTTGGCGACGGTGGCAGCGGCGGCGATCGCGGTCATAGGCAATCCAATCGCGTCGAGGGAAAGGCAAGCCAGATGCGATGAAGTCGGGCCCGACCCGGCGTGTGCCGGATCGGGTCCCTAAAACTCCCTATTACTTTACGACGGCGCCGACAACCGTGTCCCACTGCTTGGCGATGACGTCCTTGGCGGCCGCCTGCTGCGCGAGGGTCGGGAACACGGCCTTGGCGAAATCTTCCGCCGGCGGCAGCTTCTTCAACAGGTCGGCCGGGATCTTGCCCGCCTTCGACATGGCGTTGAAGCGGATCGGGTTGCAGTAGCCCGCGAGCCACATGGTCTGGCCTTCGTCCGAGTAGAGGAACTCTTCCCAGAGCTTGGCGGCATTCGGATGCGGCGCATAGGCCGAGATCGCCTGGACGTAGACGCCGGCGACGACGCCGGTCTTCGGGATCACCACGTCGACCGGCGGGTTGCCCTTGAGGCTGTCGCGATGGTCGAGGTTGTTGAAGGTCCAGCGGATGATGATCGGGGTCGTGCCCTGGGCGAGCTGGGCCTTCTTGCCGGTCACCGGCACGAAGTTGCCTTCCTTGTTCAGCTCGGCGAAGAACTTCAGGCCCTCGGCGCCGTTCTTGGCAGCGTCGGTGCTGTTGGCGGTGCGCGACAGGCCGGCGGCATAGACGACCTGGATGGCTTCGTTGGCGCCGCGCGGATCACCGGGCAGCGAGACGGCGCCCTTGTATTCCGGCTTCAGCAGATCGGCCCAATCGGTCGGGGTGGTCTTGATGATGTCCTTGTTCACCGCGAAGGACATGACACCGTAGTAGTCGCCGTACCAGAAGCCGTCGGCGTCCTTGACGTCGGCGCCGATGTCATTCCAGGTGGAGACCTTGTACGGCTGGATCAGGCCTTCGGCCTTGGCGGACGGGCCAAACGACAGGCCGATGTCGAGCACGTCAGGCGCCTGCGGGCCTTTGTTGCCCTTGTTGGCCTTGACGGCTTCGATTTCGTCGGCCGACGAGCCCTCGGGATTGAGCTCGTTGATCTTGAGGCCGTACTTCTTCTTGAAGGCGTCGATGACTTCGCCGTATCCGCACCAATCGTGCGGCAGAGTGATGACGGTGAGCTCGCCTTCCTTCTTGGCGGCGGCAATGAGGTCGTCGAGCGGGGCTGCGGCAGCGACGCCGGTGAACGTCGCGACCGCCGCGACCGAAACCGAAAGCATCAAAGCGAATTTCATGGCAACTTCTCCCTGTGGCCGACGGACCGGAGCTTCGCCGGCAAGATCGGACTGCCCCGGTCATGGCAAGCTAATGTGAAGCCTGGATGACGCTGGTGACACGAAGGAGAAAGTATTTCGGTGGCTATGGATATGCCGCCGTGGCGCTCGTCAGGTGCTTGTCAGCCGTTTACTTCTCGACGAAGGCCTTTTCGATCACGTAGTCCCCGGGCTCGCCGGTATTGCCTTCCTGGTAGCCCAGCGCCTTCAACTGCGCCGGCACGTCGACGAGCAGCGCCGGGTTGCCGCACAGCATGACGCGGTCGCGCGTGCTGTCGAGCGGCGGCAGGCCGAGATCGGCGAACAGCTTGCCCGAGGCGATCAGATCGGGGATGCGGCCCTGGTTGCGGTAGGGCTCGCGAGTGACCGTCGGATAATACGTCAGTGCCGGCGCGATCATTTCGCCGATCAACTCGTCGTTCGGCAGCTCGTTGAGGATCAGGTCCTCGTAGGCGAGTTCGCCGACATAGCGCACGCCATGCACCAGGATGACCTTCTGGTAGCGCTCGTAGGTCTCGGGGTCGCGGATGGTCGACATGAACGGGGCGAGCCCGGTGCCGGTCGAGAACAGGTAAAGGTTTTCGCCGTCCTTCAGGTTGTCGAGCACCAGTGTGCCGACCGGCTTCTTGCCGACGAGCAGCGTGTCGCCGACCTTCAGGTGCTGCAGCCGCGAGGTCAGCGGACCATTCTGCACCTTGATGGAGAGGAATTCGAGCGTATCCGCATAGTTGGGACTGACGATCGAATAGGCGCGCAACAGCGGGCGGCCGTCCACCTCGATGCCGATCATGACGAACTGGCCGTTCTTGAAGCGGCAGGTCGGATCGCGGGTCGTGGTGAAGGAAAACAGCGTATCGGTCCAATGATGGACGGTGAGGACTTTTTCCTCGAAGAAGATGCTCATGGGGCACGCCAGGTCGTCGGGGTCAGGGAGCCGTGGGGGAGCGCTTTCTTGCTACGTCCGGCCCGCGAGATCAACCCCGTCATTCGGCGAGGATATTTCGCCGCCGGGCCTGCCGGCGCGCAGCGGGTCCCACCGATGGGCGGCGGGTTGGAAAATGGTTTCAGCGGGTGGCGGGACGGTCCGGCAACGCGGCGCGAGCGCTGCCCCGGCGTGGCTTCGGCAGGCGGCGGGAGCGTCGGCGCCTGCCAAAGATAAGGGGCAGGCCGGCCGTCGCCGCCTGCCCCCCGGGGTCTGCCCTGGAACCGGTCTCTGCCGACTGATTACTTGGTGATGTCCTTGATCGCTGCCTCGGTCTTGTCGGCGAGGCTGGCAGCGGTCTCCTTGGTCGCGGTGAAGGCGCGGGAGAACAGCGAAGCGGTCGGGCCGGATTTCGGCAGCAGCTTGTCCTTCGGCGTCGACTTGATGATCTTGATGAGATCGTCGTGGTTGACGCGGGCGTTGCCCTGGTCGGGGATGTTGTCGCTCGACTGGGCGATGATGGTAATAGGGGTCGCGACGGTCGTCACTTCCACCGCGCTCTTGAGGATGCCGGCCGCGCTCACCGGCCGCGTCTCAAGCGTATAGACGTTCTCGCCGGCGACCTTCTGGTTGAGCAGCGCGCGGGCGACGAGCGGAATGAAGTGGCCCTTGTTGGCGATGACCGTCTTGAACAGCTCGTTGGTCGGATCCGGCAGCTGCACGAACAGGGCGAGGGTATTGTCGTTGGCGAGCGCCAGATCGACCGCCTTGGCGGCAGAGTTGGTATAGGTCACCTGGCTCGCGTCCACCTTGGTGAAGACCTGCGGCAGCACCTTCTTCAGGTTTTCGAACGTCTGCGCCGCGCCCGACGTCTGCGGCGGCAGCACGATCTTGACGCGGGTGATGAGGCGGACGACATCGGCGAACTGCGTCTGGTTCTTCGAGACGAAGTATACGCCTTCGCTGGCCAGATCATTGCGGATGATGACGAATTTCTTGGCCTGATCGGGATTGGCCTGCGCCCAGTTGGCGTAGGCGTCCCCCTGCACGAAGGCAATGCCGTTCGGGTCGGCGATGAGCTTGTTGATGTTGTCGAGCGTGCCGGCGGTCTCCTGGCACTTGGGCGTGAAGCCTTCGGTGCGCAGCCCGTCGACCAGGGCCGGGCAAAGCACGCCGAAATAGGCGCCGGTCTTGCCGCCGGTGTAGATGGTCTGGGCCGAAGCCGGTGTCAGGGCGAGGGCGAGCGCGGCGGCGGCTATGCCGATGATGGCTGAAATGCGCATGGATTCAATCCCTTGTTCGTCGGGTCCGAGGGTCGGTTGGCTCAATGGTTGTCGCGGGCGGAGCAAAGCATCCCGCGATCGCTCAAAGTTGGTTACGGGCTCGCCTGCCGCGTGCCCGCTGCACATGGTTACCGGCTTGTCATCCCCAGCATACTGGGGCGATTGCGACTCTTTTGCGTCAGCGCGCGGTGATGGCGGTGCGCAGCGACAGCGGATCGGCGATGGTCTCCAGCCCTTCCAGCCCGGCGCCCGTGCCGTGGATGCTGAGCGAGCCGTAGTTGAAGATGCGGCCGAGGATCGTCTGGCGCACCTCGACGCGTTCCACCTGATTGATGTTCATTTCCGCCGTGCGCCGGGAAATGAACCCGGTCTTCTGGATGACGCGGCGGTCGGTGACGCCGATCTCGGTCGTCCATTTGCGGAACCAGGCGCGCAGGATGAGGAACAGTCCGACGACGATGATGAGATAGGCAAGTGGCTTCTCGACCATATCGAACGTGGCGATGCGTCCGAAAATCTGGTGGGTGAGGAAGGCGTCGAACAGCACGACGAGGCCGACGACGACAAGGAGCACGCCGTTCAAATAGATGATCGGGTGAATGCGGCCGACATGGGCGAGCTTCTCGCCGGGCTGCAGGACGGACTCGATGTAGCTCATGGGGGGAACCCGTTGAAAAAGGCTGACGTCGGCAATCCGTCGAACAATGGCTCCGACTTCAACCGAGATGTGAGGCGAAATCGGGGCGGCTGGCAAGGGCTGAACCTGGGATGGCGCTGCCAGCTCGCCAATCTCCTTGCGCGGCTCAGGGTTCTCCCCTAACGTCCCGGTCGATGGTGTGCGCCGGTCGGCAAGACCTGCGCCTGAAAAGGGAATCCGGTGAGGCCGTTATCGACCGATCCCGGAGCTGCCCCCGCAACTGTCAGCAGCGAGCCCATCGCCATGATGCCACTGGGAAACCGGGAAGGCGGCCTTGGGCGACGACCTGCGAGCCAGGAGACCTGCCATCGCCAGCGGCCGGCGTGCGGCCCGACATCGAGGCGAGGGCTCCGATCCACCGCCATGCCGGTCACGCGCCAGCCATCCGTGGTCCAGCCGCATGCGAGGGTGTCATGCCGGGGATTTTTGATCGTCTGTCGTCGCTCGTCTCCACGCCGTTCCGTCGCCGTCTCTGCAGTCTCTACGGGCTTCTCGCCGTCGCCAACATTGCCGCGTGGATCTGGGCGTTCGCCGAACTCGGCCATCAGCCGGTGCTGTTGGGGACGGCGTTCCTCGCCTACACGTTCGGGCTCCGACATGCGGTCGACGCCGACCACATCGCGGCCATCGACAACGTGACGCGCAAGCTGATGCAGCAGGGCCAGCGCCCGATCGGCGTCGGTTCGTTCTTCTCGCTCGGCCACGCGGCGGTGGTCGTGATCATGACGCTCGCAGTCGCCTTCGCCGCCGCCGAGATCACCAGCCGGTTCGGCGCGATGAAGGCGGTCGGCAGCGTCATCTCCACGCTGGTCTCGGCGGGCTTCCTGTTCCTGTTAGCCTTCGTCAACATCGTGGTGCTGAAGTCGGTCTACCGCACGTTCACAGCGGTGAGGCAGGGCAGGCCGTTCGTCGAGGACGATTTCGACATGCTGCTCAACGGCCGCGGCCTGCTGGCCCGGCTGTTCCGGCCGGTGTTCGCCTTCGTGTCGAAGAGCTGGCACATGTTCCCGATCGGCTTCCTGTTCGGCTTCGGCTTCGACACCGCGACCGAGGTGGCGTTGTTCGGCATTTCGGCGACGCAGGCGAGCGACGGATTGTCGCTCGGCACCATCCTGGTGTTTCCCGCGCTGTTTACCGTTGGCATGACGCTGGTCGATACGACCGACGGCGTCTTGATGCTGGGGGCCTACGGCTGGGCGTTCGACAAGCCGATGCGCAAGCTGTTCTACAACATGACGATCACCGCAGTGTCGGTGATCGTCGCGGTATTCGTTGGCGGCATCGAGACGCTGGGGCTGATTTCGGCGAAATTCGAACTGCAGGGGCCGTTCTGGCAGACGGTCGGTGCGGTCAACGACAACTTCGGCCTGCTCGGCTACGGCATCATCGGGCTCTTCGTCTTGAGCTGGATCGTCTCCTTCGTCATCTACCGCGCCGGCGGCTACGACCGGATCGAAGTGGCGAAGGCGTGAGGGCTCACGCCGCGACGATGCGGGTGGTGAGGGTGCCGATCCCGGAGATCGCGCAAGTGACCACGTCGCCGGGAACGAGAAAGCGCGGCGGCGTAAAGCCGGCGCCGACGCCCGAGGGCGTGCCGGTCAGGATGATGTCGCCGGCCTCCAACGTCATGCCGGCCGACAGCGTCGCAATGATCTCGGGCAGGTCGAAGATCATCTGCTCCGCCCTGGCGCGCTGGCGCTCCTCGCCGTTGACGCTGAGCGAGAGTTCCAGCGCACGGTAGTCCGCCACCTCGTCCGAGGTGATGATCCACGGCCCGAGCGGGCAGGAGCGGTCGAAGCTCTTGCCCTTGAACCATTGTTCGTGCCGCTTCTGCACGTCGCGGGCGGTGATGTCGTTGCCGATCGTGTAGCCGAAGACGTGAGCGAGCGCGGCCTCGCGCGAGAGGTTGCGCCCGCTCAAGCCGATGATCACCGCCAGTTCGACCTCGTAGTCGAGCGCGGCGGTCAGTGCGGCATCGAGCGGAAAGGTGTCGTCCGGGCCGATCACCGTCGTCGGCGCCTTGGTGAATATTTGCGGGAACTGCGGCAGCTTCACCGCGGCGGCTTGATCGGGCTGACGCTCCTTGATGTGGTCGACGTAGTTGCGGCCGATGCAGAAGATGTTCTTCGCCGGGCGCGGAATCGGCGCGATGAGGCGGACGTCGGCGAGGGCGCGGAGCGCTGCGGCCGGACGGTCGACCGCCAGCACGTCGGCAATGCCGCGCGTGGTGTCGGCGGCGGCAATGAAGGACCAGAGCGTTGCCGGCAGCGCAACGAGCCCCGACGCCTTGGCGGCGGCCGGCAAGTCGAGCACTTCGTCGCCCTGGACCATGCCATAGGACGCTTCGCCGTGGTGAATGTAGCTCGCTAATCGCATATCGGACTGTCCTCAGTTCGCAAGATCACCGGCATCGTCCCGAACGCCGCGCGTTACGGACAGGATATGCCTGAAAACAGCTGGATGGAGCGCCTGCAGCCGGCGGTTCGAAGCGGAACTTTCTAGACGCGGAGGCGCTTGCGCACGGCATACCACACCGCTTCGGCAACCGTCTCGACGTCCTGCGCC
>JARLIU010000158.1 GCA_031291595.1 Ancalomicrobiaceae bacterium
CCACGGGTACGCTTGACGATGGCGTCGAGCTTCTCCTGGGTGAGCCAGCCCATCTTGATGAGATCCGGCAGCGGCACGCCGCCGACGGTCGAATGACGCACCAGCGGCACCATGTCGTCGCCATGGCCGCCGAGCGTCATCGCATGCACGTCCTGCACGGAGACGCCGAGCGCCTCGGCGAGGAAGTAGCGGAAGCGGGCGCTATCGAGCACGCCAGCCATGCCGACGACCTTGTTCACCGGCAGGCCGGAGAACTTCTGCAGCGCCCACACCATGGCGTCGAGCGGGTTGGTGATGCAGATGACGAAGGCGTTCGGGGCATGCGCCTTGATGCCGGCGCCGACCGCTTCCATGACCTTGAGGTTGATGCCGAGGAGATCGTCTCGGCTCATGCCGGGCTTGCGCGGCACGCCGGCGGTGACGATCACCACATCGGCGCCGGCGATGCCTTCATACGAGTTGGTGCCGGCAAAGCCAGCGTCCACGCCCAGAACCGGGGTCGCCTCGGCGATGTCGAGAGCCTTGCCCTGCGGCACTCCCTCCATGATGTCGAAGAGCACGATGTCTCCGAGTTCCTTCAAACCGGCGAGCAGAGCGAGCGTTCCGCCGATTTGTCCGGCGCCTACGAGGGCTATTTTACGACGCGACATTGGTGTTTCCCTTAACGTAAAGTGGAGGTGTGCTGCGACAATTCATGACGGTCGCAATACTCCGATCCTCCTAGGCGTGCAAGTCATTCAGAAGTCGATTGGCAGCGGAACACCGGCACTAAGCAACGACTGCGCCGGCTGCCTGCAGATGCTCCGCAAGATCCTGTTTCGGTGCAAGATATTCCCGCGACCGCATCTCTTTCAGCCGCGATGCTGTGCGCTGGAATTCGAAGGATTCCGCTCCGGTCTCACCCCAGTAGAGCTTATCCGGCTCGGCTTCGGCTGAAGCAATCAAGACAGCATGGTGGTCATAGAGCGTATCGATCAGACTGATGAGCCGCTTCGCCTCGTTGCGGCGATCGAAGCCCATCACCGGAATGTGTTCGACGAAGACGATGCGGTAGCGGGCGGCGATCTGCAGGTAGTCGCCGGCTCCGAGCGCCACGCCGCAGATGTCGGCGAAGTCGAAACGGGCTGCCCGCGCCGACGACAGCGGCACATGGATGAAGCGGCCGTGGTAGGGCAGCGCGGCCGGCTCGCCCCTGCCCCCGCTCAATCGCCGCCACAGCGCCTCGATCCGCGCGTCGGCCACAGCGCCGGGCGGGGTGAAGAACACTTCGCCGAGATCTTCACGCTCGGCGCGATAGTCGGTGCGCGCCGCCAGTTCGAACACCTCGACGTTGGCGTTCAACAGATCGATGAACGGCAGGAACAGCGCGCGGTTGAGCCCGTCGCGATAGAGCTGGTCCGGCGCGACGTTGGAAGTGGCGACCACCACCGTGCCGAGTTCGAACATCCGTGCGAACAATCGGCCGAGGATCATCGCATCGGCGATATCGGTGACGGCGAACTCGTCGAAGCACAATAGCCGCGCCTCGGCCGCCAGATCCGCCGCGACCGGGGCGATCGGATCGCCATCGGCGATGCGGCCGGCGAGGATCTCCTGGCGCGCCCGGTGGATGCGCTCCTGCGCGTCGGCCATGAATTGATGGAAATGCACCCGGCGCTTCGATTTCACCGGCGCCCGGTCGAAGAACAGATCCATCAGCATCGACTTGCCGCGCCCGACCGCGCCGTGGATGTAGAGCCCGCGCGTCGCCGCCGCCTTGACTCTGCGGCGGCCGAACAGCCAGCCGAGCGAGGAATGCTTCGTCGCCAGCTGCGCCTCGCCCAAGCGTTCGCTGAGGTCGTCCAGCCGGTCGACGAGCTGCAATTGCGACGGATCCGGCTCGATCTCGCCGCGGTCGACCAGGTGGTCGTAACCGTCCTTGACCGAATGCATCTGGCAATCGTCGTCGTCCACGGCATCCCCGCTTGCTGCAACGCAATATCGGGAAAAAGCCTTAGCGGCGCGGACGAGCCTCCGCAATAGAACTTCAAGCGAGTAGGGCTGCGACATCCGGCGCAATCACCCGCCCCATCCGCAGCGGTGCGAGCGGAACGCCGGGCCGCCACGGCAACGTTCCGCGCCCTGGCGCAGCCGATCGTAGGCGCGGCTAACGCGCAGCGACATCGGGTCTTGCCTCCATCAACCGCCGCTCCATCGCCCATGGGACGACCGGCGTGGCAAGTCCCTCTGCGATCAGGCAATTCGCCTGCACCATCGAGATAGGTCCATCCTGCGCCGGATCAAGGGCGGCGCGTGCCCGTCGCGATTGATCCGCTGCAGCGCGAGCCCCGACGAGCCGCGGCCGGGAGAAGCCGACACCCAGGCCGGATCGCTGCGGGCAGAACGGCGGGAGCGGCAACGGGCCGGAACAAATCCGCGCGTCAGCAGCAGCGCTTCAGAACGTTGCGCAGACCGGCCCGGCTTGCTATGAGCCCCCGGTTCACCACATCCGCCGCGTCCGGCCGCGCGTTACCCGCCGTCACCCCGACGCCACGACTGCCGGCACCGCCCGCCCCGCCACCTTTTCAGGACATCGACCATGGCTTCGTACAATCTCTTCCTGCTTCCCGGCGATGGCATCGGCCCCGAGATCATGGTCGAGGTGAAAGAGGTGCTGAAATGGTTCGGCGCGGCCGGCATCGCCTCGTTCGAGACCGAGAGCGGCCTCGTCGGCGGCTGCGCCTACGACGCGCACGGCAAGGCGATTTCGGAAGAGGACATGGCGTTGGCGCAAGCCGCCGATGCCGTGCTGTTCGGCGCCGTCGGCGGGCCGAAGTGGGACCATGCGCCCTATGACGTCCGTCCCGAGGCCGGTCTCCTCCGCCTGCGCAAGGACCTCGGGCTGTTCGCCAACCTGCGCCCCGCCATCTGCTATCCGGCGCTCGCCGATGCCTCGTCGCTGAAACGCGAAGTGGTCGAGGGCCTCGACATCCTGATCGTGCGTGAGTTGACCGGCGGCGTCTATTTCGGCGAGCCGAAGGAGATCGTCACGCTGGAGAACGGCGAGAAGCGCGCCGTCGACACCCAGGTCTACACGACGCACGAAATCGAGCGCATCGCCCGCGTCGCCTTCGATCTGGCCAAAGCCCGCCGCAACAAGGTCTCCTCGGCCGAGAAGCGCAACGTGATGAAGTCCGGCGTGCTGTGGAACCAGGTCGTCACCCGCATCGGCAAGGAGAATTATTCCGACGTCACGCTGGAACACGTGCTCGCCGATAATTGCGCCATGCAGCTGGTGCGCTGGCCGAAGCAATACGACGTCATCCTGACCGACAATCTGTTCGGCGATGTCCTCTCCGACATCGGCGCCATGCTGACCGGTTCGCTCGGCATGCTGCCCTCGGCCTCGCTCGGCGGCGTCGATGCAACGACAGGCCGCAAGAAGGCGCTGTACGAGCCAGTGCACGGCTCGGCTCCCGACATCGCCGGCCGGGGTCTGGCCAACCCGATCGCCATGATCGGCTCCTTCGCCATGGCGCTGCGCTACTCCTTCGGCCTCGGCGAGGCGGCGGACCTGCTCGACACGGCGATCGCCAACGTGCTCGCCGCCGGGCTCCGCACCAAGGACATCGCGTCGGCCGGCCAGAACGCCGTCGGCACCAAGGAAATGGGCGCGGCAATTGTCAAGGAACTGGGCAGCCTCGCCCGCTGATCGGAAAGACGCACCCCATGCCGCTCGGCCGCGCCGATTTCTTTGCCGTTCTCGACCGTCTCGGCATTGCGTCGACGACCACCGAACACCGCGCCGTCTTCACCGTGGCCGAGAGCCACGACGTCAAGGCGCAGCTCCCCGGCGGTCATTCGAAGAATCTGTTGCTGAAGGACAAGAAGGACCGCCTGTTCCTCATCGTCGCCGAGGGCGACGCCGCGATCGATCTGAAGTCGATCCACGAGAAGATCGGCGCCTCCGGCCGCGTCACTTTTGCCAAGCCGGAGGTCATGCTCGAACTCCTCGGCGTCACCCCCGGCTCGGTGACGCCGTTCGGCCTGATCAACGACGCCGAAGCCCGCGTCACCGTCGTACTCGACGAAGTGATGATGCGCCACGATATCCTCAACTTCCACCCGCTCGAAAACACCGCGACGACCTCGATCGCCGCCGGCGATCTTCTCGCCTTCCTGAGGGCCACCGGTCACGAACCGCGGATCGTCCAAGTATCGAACGGCAAGGTGGCGATCCGGCCGGCCAGCGAATGAGCGGCGGCGCGGCGGATTTCGCCGCCTGCCGATTTGCCTTCTCTGCCGGCGATCCCCATGTTACCTGACGATCGAACCAGCCGGCCGGATCGCCTGATTGGACGCGGACCGGATAGGGCATCCAGCATTTCGGGGACTGACCAACATGACCGGGCCCAGTTTTTCCTTCGGCAACTCCTATACCGGCGCGGCCCAGCCCGCTCAGACGGCTAAGGCACCGACTGCCCCCATGGCCGTCCCGGCGCCCGCCACCGGCGCCAACGACCTGATCAAGGAAACCACCACCCGCGACTTCATGAAGGACGTCATCGAGGCGTCGCGTCAGGTGCCGGTGCTGGTCGACTTCTGGGCCGATTGGTGTGGCCCGTGCAAGCAGCTGACGCCGATCCTGGAAAAAGTCGTCTTGAACGCCAAGGGCAAGGTGCGGCTGGTCAAGATGAACATCGACAAATACCCGGAGATCGCCGGCCAGTTGGGCGTGCGCTCGATCCCGGCGGTGTTTGCCTTCAAGGGCGGCCAGCCGGTCGACGGCTTCATGGGCGCCCTGCCCGAGAGTCAGGTGCAGCAGTTCATCGAGCGGCTCGCCGGACCGGTCGGTCCGACGGATGCCGAAGCGATGATCGAGGAAGCCAAGCTGGCACTGGCCGAAGGCGACCTCGAGGCCGCCGCGCAGCTGTTCGGCGGCGCGCTGCAGACGGAACCGGAGAACGTCGCCGCCGTCGTCGGCCTTGCCGACGTCTTCGTTGCCGCCAAGGAATACGGCGAGGCACGCACCGTCCTGGCCCAGCTGCCGGCCGGCAAGGAGACCGACCCGCAAGTCGCCGGCGTCAAGGCGCGCATCGACCTGGAAGAGCAGGCCGCCAAGCTCGGCGACCCTGTGGCGTTCGAGGCCCGCATCGCCCATGACGCCAACGACCACGAAGCCCGCTTCGGCCTCGCGCTGATCCTCAATGCCCGCGGCCACCGCGAGGCGGCGATCGACCATCTGATCGACATCGTCCGCCGCAAGCGCGACTGGAACGAGGACGCGGCGAGGAAGCAGCTGGTGCAGTTCTTCGAGGCGTGGGGTCCGAAGGATGAGATGACGCTGTACGGCCGCCGCCGGCTGTCGTCGGTGCTGTTTTCCTGAAGCGAAGGCCCGGGCGACGGCGCCGAACCGGCCCCGGGCGAACAAAGGCTTGGAGGCGAACATGACCCAGGCCGGAAACGTGACCTACAACGGTCCCGAGGATCTGCCGGACACGGTGCCGGTGTTCCCGTTGACCGGCGCGCTGCTGCTGCCGCGCGGCACCATGCCGCTCAACATCTTCGAGCCGCGCTATCTCGCCATGGTCGAGGCGGCGATGCGTTCCAACCGGCTGATTGGCATAGTGCAGCCGACGGAGAAGGAGCGCCACGGCACGGCACCCGAGCTCAATCCGGTCGGCTGCCTTGGTCGCGTCGCGCAATATGCCGAAACCGGCGACGGGCGTCTGCTCGTCAACCTGGTCGGCATCGTCCGCTTCCGCATCCTGGCCGAAGTCGACAGTGCGGCGCTCTACCGCTGCTGCCGCATCGACACCGCCGGGTTCGCCGTCGACTTCGTCGAGGGCGCCGGCCAGGACGACGTCGACCGCAAGGGGCTGATCGCCACCTTCCACGCCTTCGTCGACGCCCACGACCTGCAGGTCGACTGGGGAAGCATCGACCGCGCCTCCAATGAGACGCTGGTGAATTCCCTGTCGATGATGGCGCCCTACGGTTCGATCGAGAAGCAGGCGCTGCTGGAAGCCGCCTCGCTCAGGGAGCGCGCCGAGATCCTCGTCGCCGTCACTGAACTCTCGCTCTCGGGCGGCTCCGGTTCGCGCCGCTCGCCGCTGCAATGACAAAAGGCGCCCACCCATGTCGAACGACCTGACCGAGACCCCGCCGCCCCCGCCAGACCGCCAGCGCGGCCGCGTCGATCCGAAGCTCCTGGAACTCCTGGTCTGCCCGCTGACCAAGACGGTGCTGGTCTACGACGCCGAGGCGCAGGAGCTCATTTCCAAGGCCGCCAAGCTCGCCTACCCGATCCGCGACGGCGTGCCGATCATGCTGCCGGAGGAAGCCCGCCCGCTCGACGGCTGAGTCCGCGCTAACGCTGCCGGATCAAACCTGTTGCAGGGCCAGATGCCCGCCGAGACCAACGAGCAAACCGCCGCCGGCCCGCTTCAGCCAGCGTTGAGTGCGCCGCGACTGCTTCAAGCGGGCAAGGATTGCATCCGCCGCAAGCACACACACGATGTCGGCCGCCGAGAAGATCAGATTGACGACGACGCCGAGCAAAGTCAGCTGCAACCAGACCGGCAGGCTGCCGGCGGGATCGGCAAATTGTGGCAGGAACGCCAGAAAGAAGATCGCGGTCTTCGGATTGAGCACTTCGACCCCGACGCTGTGCATGAACGTCCGCCGCGCCGCCGACCGCTCAGACACGACAACAGAAGCTCGGGTCTCGGTCTCCCGCGTCCGCAACAGTGCGATGCCGAGCCCGACGAGATAGGCCGCGCCAACAAATTTGACGACGAAATAGAGGGTCGGTACGGCGATCAACAGCGTCGATAGCCCGGCCGCGGCAGCGATCACATGGCCATATCCGCCAACATGAATGCCGAGGGCGGCCATCAGGCCCGACCAGCGCCCGCTCGCGACCGTCTGCGCCGCGGCATAGAGCATCGCCGGCCCCGGAATGACCGCGAAGAGCAGCGTGGTGAGAAGGAACGCGCCGAGAAGCGACAGTGAAGCCATTGGCTCAGTCCTAATTGCAATACCTTGCATTGCTATATTGGATTTCGAGCCACTGCGTGAGAAATTGGGCGGATCGAATTCGGCAGACGGCATCGGCATCCGGCCGCCGCCGAGATACCGCCTCAACCCCTGAATACGATCGACACTCGAGCGCCCGCCCCAATAGACCACGCGGGCAACCAGGACCAGCATGCCCACCGACCGAGCGCAGCCGGACCAGCACTCCCCTGAAGCGACCCGCCGCCGCGAGGCTGACGCGACGCTCGAACGACTGAGCCGGGACAACGGCAGCTTCGGCCTGCCGCAATTCGGCTTTACGCCCGACGAGCATACGGACGATGCCGCCGAGCGTTGGGGCAGGCGGGCCGGCCGCGCCCTCTGGCTCGTCGCCCTCGTCGTCGTCATCTATTCTCTCATCCGCCTGCTCGTATTCTCCCCTGCCTGATTGCGCCCACCACCTTCTCCCAGCAACTCCCAACGCGAAGCCGCCATGCCGATCGACTGGACCCATACCAAGGCTCCGAGCCTCGACGATTTCGAGACGATCGCCGCCGCCGCCTTCCGTCACCTGCCGAAGGAGTTTCGCCGGCAGACCGGCGACATCGTCATCCGTGTCGCCGAGTTTCCCGACGACGATGTGATCGACGAGATGGAGCTCGAAAGCGAGTTCGACCTGCTCGGCCTGTTCCAGGGCGTCGGCATGGGACAGGGATCGGCGGTGCCGATGACCGGCCAGATGCCCAATGCCATCTGGCTGTATCGCCGCCCCATACTCGACTATTGGGCCGAGAACGACGAGACGCTCGATGCCATCATCGTGCACGTGCTGATCCACGAGATCGGCCATCATTTCGGTCTCTCCGACGACGACATCGACGCCATCGAGGATGCCGCCGGCTGAAACCGCGGCACGCCGCCATCCGCCGCCCCCAAACCTTCCGCGCACAAAAAAGCCCCGGACGACGAATCGTCCGGGGCGGAGTGCCGTCACCAGATGGCCCGCCGGGAGGTCCGGGCCGCCTGGGCTGCGTGACGGCTCAGTTGTAGGCACGCTCGCCGTGCGAGGTGAGGTCGAGGCCTTCGCGTTCCTGCGCGTCGGTCGGACGCAGGCCGATCACCACCTTGATGATCAACAGCGCCACCAGGGACACGACGCCGGAGACGACGATCGCCGTTCCGACCGCCCAGCACTGCGAGATCATCTGCGTCTTCATGTCGTAGGTAGCCATGGAGGTCGAGGAGTCGACGGCGGCGTAGTTGGTGACGCCGGTGCCGCCGAGGTAGGGAGCGTTGAACACGCCGGTCAGGAGGGCGCCGACGATGCCGCCCACGCCATGCACGCCGAACACGTCGAGCGCGTCGTCGTATCCGAACCAGTTCTTCAGGCTGGTGACCGCCCAGTAGCAGATCACGCCGGCAGCGACGCCGATGATGATCGCGCCCATCGGGCCGACCCAACCGGCCGCCGGCGTGACGGCGACGAGGCCGGCGACGATGCCGGACGCGAGGCCGAGGGCCGAGGCATGGCCGCGGGTGATCGCTTCGGCGAACATCCAGGCGAGGCCGGCGGCAGCCGTGGCGAGCAGCGTGTTGGTGAAGGCGAGAACGGCGAAGCCGGTCGCTTCGAGGTTCGAACCGGCGTTGAAGCCGAACCAGCCGAACCACAGCAGAGCCGCGCCGATGGCCGACATGGTCAGGTTATGCGGCGCCATGTTCTCCTTGCCGAGACCGATACGCGGTCCGAGCACGATGGCGCAGACGAGACCGGCAATACCGGCATTGACGTGCACGACGGTGCCGCCGGCGAAGTCGAGCGCGCCCTTGTTGAAGAGGAAGCCGTTGGTGGCGCCGAGCGCATCGGAGAAGGACGACAGCACGTCGGCGATCTTCGCCTTGTCGGTGCCCGCGGCAGTGAGATCGGCGAGGAACTTCTTCACCGAGTCTTCACCCAGGATGCCCTTCAGCGTGTCGAAGTTGGCCTGGCTGAGCGTGTAGGCGTCCGGACCCTGCCAGAACCACACCATGTGGGCGATCGGCAGATAGGCGAAGGTGAACCACAGCACCAGGAACAGCATCACCGAGGTGAACTTCATGCGCTCGGCGAAGGCGCCGACGATGAGGGCAGGCGTGATGGTGGCGAAGGTGAGCTGGAACACCATGTAGACCATCTCGGGGATGACGACGCCCTTGGAGAAGGTCGCGGCATTCGAGAAGCTCATGCCCGAGGCCGGGTCGAAGCTGGTCAGCCCGCTGAGGAAGGCCTTCGAAAAGCCGCCGAAGAACGGCGCGAACGTGGCGTTGTCATTGCCGGTGAAGGCGACCGAATAGCCGTAGAGCGCCCACAGGATGGCCAGAAGGCAGAAGCCGGCGAAGACCTGGACGTAGACCGACAGCACGTTCTTGGTGCGCACCAGGCCAGCGTAGAACATGGCGAGGCCAGGCACCGACATGAGCAGCACAAGCGCGGTCGAGATCAGCATCCACGTCACGTCGCCCTTGTTCGGAACGGGCGGGGCGGGCGGAACAACGGCCGCTGCGGCAGGAGCGTCGTCAGCATAGAGGCCATGGGCCGAAAGGGCCATCAGGCCGAGTGCGATCGCCCCAACGGTTGCGAAGCGCACAAGAGATCGGTTGGTGATCATGCAATCTTACTCCTGGATGAGCTCAAAGCGCCTCGACGTCGGTTTCTCCGGTCCGGATACGCACAGCCTGATCGATGCCATAGACAAAGATCTTGCCGTCGCCGATCTGACCCGTCTTGGCCGAGGACGCGATCGCGTGAACGACCTTCTCGACCTGATCCGAGGAGACTGCGACCTCGATCTTGATCTTGGGCAGAAAGCTGACGGCATATTCAGTACCGCGATAGATCTCGGTATGACCCTTCTGACGGCCGTAGCCCTTCACTTCGGTCACGGTGAGACCCTGCACGCCGATCGCCGTGAGGGCATCGCGCACCTCGTCCAGCTTGAACGGCTTGATGATGGCCACCACGAATTTCATGTGC
>JARLIU010000159.1 GCA_031291595.1 Ancalomicrobiaceae bacterium
AGGGCACCTGCCTTACGTTATTTTGAATGGAAAGCCCGACCTGTATTTCAGTGATAACCGTAATCAGTTTCGCTGGATAACATTCGCAGACGGAAACACTCCAGAGCGATGGGAACGGCTAAGAACTATAAGAAGCCCCGGAAACTAATTCAAATACAATAGTGATATTATAGATCCAACGCAATCTTGCATAAACGTCGGCGCGATCTCTGATACACGCGCTGAATCTTCCATCAGTCGGGATTGCTTCGGCTGTTGTCTCGCAATAACGTGGGCAGCGATGACGAGGGCCGACAGGAACCGCATGGTGCGCGTCCCGTCGCAAGAACCCGTCCCGCCCTTGCCCCCACGTACGCATTCGCGTACACTCTTCCCATGAAAACCACATCCTTCAGCGAATTTCGCCGGCGGCTCGCCGAGACCATCGACCGGGTCAGCGCCGACCGTGAGCCGGTGCTGATCACGCGCGACCGCAACAAGCCATCGGCCGTGCTGATCTCGATCGAGGACTACGCCTCGCTTGAGGAGACGCGCTATCTCATGGCCAGCCCGGCCAATGCGGAGCGGTTGCTCGCCGCCATTCGCGACCTCGACGTCGGCGGCGGCACCGAGCAGACGCTCTCCGAATGAAACTGATCTTCGATGCCCGCGCCTGGGAGGACTACCTCCATTGGCAGGCCACAGATCTGAAGCAGATCGCCCGCATCAACCTGCTGATCCGCGACGCCATGCGCTCGCCATTTTCCGGCGTCGGCAAGCCCGAGCCGTTGCGTGGGCCGCTCGCCGGCTGGTGGTCGCGGCGGATCGACGGCGAGCACCGGCTCGTCTATCGCCCGGTCGAGGACGGGCTCCTCATCGCCCAATGTCGCTACCACTACGGCAAATAGTGGACGCGGCCGCGGCGCCGTCGCGCCTCAATCGCGTCTGTCCTGCACCCCGCTCCGCGTCAGCCCAGCTGTGATCGTCCACATGCTAGCGGCGTTGACCATGTCGAGCGCGAGCGACGCAATCCAGATAGTCTTTCTGGCTTTCTGTCTTTCTGGCTTTCTGGATTGCTTCGCTGGGCTCGCAATTGTGACGGCGGAAATGTCGGTCGCCCCGCTCCCGATCCGACTTGGACCCAGCAACACCCGGCCTTGGTTAGGCGGCTATTCCATGCCGCACTCGGACGAACCATAATCTTTGCATGTGATTCGCGCCTGAGGCGAACCTTGTTGTGCCCGACCGCCGGCAGTTGGGACAACCAGCCAAGGCAAGTCGGCGCGCGTCCCAGAGCATTTCCCGGTCAAATGGCACCATCCGATCGGAGAGAAATGCCCTAGAGTCAAAGCCTGGAGCGCGTCCCGGCCGTTCGGATCGCTGCGATCTGAACCGGACACCCTCCAGCGCATTTGCCGTCGATCGGGTCGTTGCGATCCGCACGGCGTGTGTTCTCGGTGGAGGCAAACGTGAGCAAGCCTGGAAAGGCCCCCAAGGGGCAAAAACAGCACAAGACCGGCGACCAAACATCCCTCGACGGCGAAGTGCGTCGCGACGCGATCGAAACGGAACGGCGCGAGGAAGCCTGGAAGCTCGACGCCGACGCGACAACCGACAAGGCGGCGAAGAAGGACAAGACCTACAGCTTCACCGACGAACTCGTGCGGTTGCAATTCGAACTGATCAAACTGCAGGATTGGGTGCAGAAGCAGGGATTGAAAGTTGCGGTGATCTTCGAGGGCCGGGATGCCGCCGGCAAGGGCGGCGTCATCAAGCGCATCAGCGAAGTGCTCAATCCGCGCTTCTGCCGGATCGTCGCCCTGAGCACGCCGACCGAGCGCGAGCGCGGGCAATGGTACTACCAGCGTTATGTCGCCCAGCTCCCGGCGAAGGGCGAGATCATCCTGCTCGACCGCTCCTGGTACAACCGCGCGGGCGTCGAACGCGTCATGGGGTTTTGCACTGACGAGGAATATGAAGAGTTCTTGCGCTCCTGCCCGCTCTTCGAGGAAATGCTCATAAGATCTGGCATTATTCTGATCAAATACTGGTTCTCGGTCAACGATGAGGAGCAGGAACGCCGCTTCAAGGAGAGGATCGAAAACCCGATCAAGCGCTGGAAGCTCAGCCCGATGGACCTGAAGTCGCGCGAGCATTGGGTCGAGTATTCGCGCGCCAAGGATATCATGCAGGCACGCACGGATACCGAACTGTCGCCCTGGTATGTGGTCGACGCCGACAACAAGAAAAAGGCGCGGCTCAACTGCATCTCCCATCTGCTGTCGAAGATTCCCTACAAGGAAATCGCTCCGGCCAAAGTTGTTCTCGGCCCGCGCCAGAAAGACGACGGCTATATGCGGCCGCCGAAGGAAAGCCAGCGCTGGGTACCGGCATTATACTGACGGACGCCGCGACGACGACACCGTGCGACCAACGCGTCGGGACGGATGGCGCGCATTGGCGGGCGATCGAACGGATGGCGCGCATTGGCGGGCAACGGATCCGAATCCGCTCGCCCGCAGTCGTCAACGCATCCGCGCCGCCACGCGTGCGCCGCTTGCCGGCACCGGCAGGCCGAGCTTTTGCGCGACCTCCCTCCCGTCGGTGGTCGCGGCGGATTGAGGGCGGGCGCCGCCTGGTCGAGTGCCCGGTCGAACGCCGCCCTCTCATCGCCCAATGCGGCCATCGCCACAGCAAGCAGCCGAAACGGAAGGCCTGCCCCCTGCCCGACCAGCCGGTTGCCCCCGGTCGCGCCGCTCGATTGTCCGAACAGTCGCACGGCCTTGGCTTTTGCGCCGATGGGCGAGGCAAGGCGTCCTGTCCGGATCGGTCGGTCCGACGGCCGCAGCTTGGCGATTACCGTGCCCGAAGTCGTCGATTGACATACGCATAACTCCTGAGTTATTGATCTGATCAATAGCCAACGAGTTATGCATCTCGATGCCGAGCCCTTACGACGTGGTCTTCAGAACGCTCGCCGACCCAACCCGGCGGGCCATCTTCGAATGGCTGTGCCGCGACGGCGAGCAGACAGTCGGGGCGCTGACCGCACGGGCGGGAGTTTCGCAACCGGCCGTATCCAAGCACCTCGGCGTACTGAAGCAGGCCGGTCTGGTGGTCGACCGCCACCAAGGTCGCCAGACGCACTACAGCGCGCAGCGCGGCGCCCTGGTCCCGCTGATCGACTGGACAAGCCAAATGACGGGTTTCTGGCAGAACCGGTTCGATGACCTCGAAGACCTGCTGAAAAGGATGGACCAATGACCGAAAATCCGACTGAAACGCGCACCGTCACTGTCGAACGGGAGATCGCCTATCCGCCGGAAAAGATCTGGCGCGCCCTCACCCAACCGCATCTGATCGAGGAGTGGCTCATGAAGACCGATTTCCAGCCGGTCATCGGCCACCAATTCGCGCTGCGCGCCGACTGGGGCTCCGTCGACTGCCGGGTGGTGGCGGTCGAGCCGAACAAGACGCTGTCCTATACCTGGGAGGTGTATGGGCTCGAGAGTGTCGTCACCTGGACGCTCACCCCTTCGGCCACCGGGACCCATCTGCGCATGGAACAGTCGGGCTTCCGACCCGATCAGCAGCAGGCCTACCAGGGCGCCAAGGCGGGCTGGCCGCGGTTCTTTGCCAATCTGGAGCAGCTGTTAGCGCGGCAGGACTGACGCCGGCCGACACGATTGGCGCGATCCGCCTCACGCTCACCGCACCAGCACGAAGGCGAACGTCCACATGGTGGCGGCGATGACGGTATCGAGCACGCGCCAGGACGCAGGTTTGGCGAACAGCGGCCGGAGCAGGCTGGCGCCATAGCCGAGCGCGAAGAAGAACAGGAAGGAGGCCGTGGTGGCGCCGGCGGCAAACGAGCCCTCCTGACCGGGAAACTGAGTGGAGATGGCGCCGAGCAGCACGATCGTGTCGATATAGGCGTGCGGATTCGCCCACGTGAACACCAGGCAGCAGGCGAGCGTCTCGCCGAGGCTGGCGATCTGCCCTTGACCGGCCGCCAGCCCATCGGACGAGCGCACGGCGCTATAGAGGCTTTTCGCGCCGTACCAGGCGAGAAACGCCGCGCCCAAATAGCGCATGGCCGGCTCGGCCGACGGCATCACCGCGGCAATCTGCCTGAAGCCGGTCACGCCGAGGCAGATCAGCACCGCATCGCTCAGCGCGCAGGTCAGGCAGACGGCGAACACGTGGCCGCCGCTCAGCCCCTGCCGCAGCACGAAGGCATTCTGGGCGCCGATGGCGACGATGAGGCTGAACCCCATGGTCAGGCCGGTGAGATATACGGATAAGATCATGGTACGTCACGCGTTTCTATCTTTTCGGCTCCTTGTATAGCGCTGGCGTCCGTGTTAGCCTAATTAAACCATCTAACTACGATTAAGCTAAGCTAATGTTGGATTATCCCTCCCTCTACGCCGTGGCGACGGTGGTCGAGACCGGCAGCTTCGAGCGGGCTGCCAATGTCCTCTGCGTCACCCCGTCGGCGGTGTCGCAGCGGGTGAAGCAGCTGGAGGACCGGCTCGGCGCGGTGCTGATCGTGCGCGGCAATCCGTGCGTCGCGACCGAACAGGGCGAATGGCTGTGCCGGCACATGGAACGGGTCGGCATGCTCGAGAGCGAGCTGCTGGCGGAGCTTCCCGCGCTGATCGCCCCGGGCACGCCCCGGCAGCGGGTCACGCTGCACGTCGCCACCAATGCCGACAGCCTGGGGACGTGGTTCCTGGAGGCGGTGTCGAACTTCGCCAAGGCGACGAACCACCTGCTGCACGTCACCGTCGACGATCAGGACCACACGGCGGACTGGCTCAGGCGCGGCCGGGTGCTGGCGGCCGTCACCGCGCTGGAAAAGCCGGTGCAGGGCTGTCGCTCCATTTCGCTCGGAGCCATCCGCTATCACGCCACGGCGAGCCCCGACTTTGTCGCGCGGTACTTCTGCGACGGCGTCACGCCGCAAACCATCGCCGACGCGCCGGCGCTGACCTTCAACCAGAAGGACCGGTTGCAGAGCCAGTGGATCCGCACCGTCCTCGGCACCGACGTGAGCGGACCGACCCATTGGCTGCCGTCGACGCAGAGCTTCGTCGATGCCAGTCTGTCCGGCATGGGCTGGGGCATGAACCCCCACCAATTGGTGCGGGAACACCTGCAGGCCGGGCGACTGGTCGAGATCATCCCCGGTGCGTCGTTCGATGTCCCGCTGTATTGGCAGGTGAACCGGCTCGCCGCCGACCCGCTGGCGCTGCTGACCCGGCAGGTCGTCGCCACGGCTGGCCGCGAGCTCATCCGGGTCGGCTGACGATCGCGTGGCGCCGCCGTCGGGGCGGAGGCCGGGCCAAATATCGTCATTTGTATATGTTTGTACTCATCCGCCTATTAACTAGTCAACGTGATCCAATCTTGGGCGCACCACGGCGGCGATACCTATGAAACCAACTACACGGAACCAATAGACGGCAAAGCGCCATGTCGATCCGTCCGGCGTGCAGCGCGTTGTTTCAAATAGATTGCGCCGGATATACCAAACCTTAACCCGACTAGCTCAGATATACGACGCAGCGATATGTCCCAGACAATTTTCCGGAGTTTGGCCGATGGCTTCTAGTCGACGTCCGAAGGCGCTGATGGCTCTTTCCATCCGAATGCGGATCTGGACCATGGCGCTCGTTGCGGTCATCGGTCTGCTGGCGCTTGGCGCTTCGGTTTTCCTTGGCGATCGCAGCCTCGAAACGGCGATCCGCGATCGCGATGCCTATGCCGCGCTGTCGGGCACGCTCAAGGACGTCCGCAGCGACGTGCAGAAACTTCGCTCGACCACGATCGAACTGGTCGCGGATCACAACCAGTTGCTGGCCGACCGCTTCGGCCAGGAGATGGCGAAGGCGCGCAACGACTTGCAGCGCCTCACCGGCTTGCCGCTTGCCGAACGCCTTGCCAAGGATACCGGCAAGCTGGGCCAGTTCCTCACCGCCGCCGCCGATCAGTTCACCCCGATGCGGGCGGCGCTGACCCGCATCGGCTTTACCCCGGCCGAGGGGCTGAACGACAAGCTGGCAAAGTCCGCCGCCGCCATCGAAAGCCCGGTGCGGACCGCCACTCTGAGCGACGGCGGCGAGGCCGTCTTCCGCCTCGCCTATGCTTTCGCGGCACTCCGGGCGGTCGAATGGCAGTTCGGCGCGACGCGCGACCAGGAGACCATCGGCGGCGTCGACCAGGCGGCCGCACGGGTGCAGCGGTCCATCGGCCAGGCGGGGCTTGACGCTGACGTCACCGAAAAGCTCAAGGCGGCATTGGCCAGCCACGTCGGCGAGATCCAGGCCTGGGTCCAGGCGACCGGCGAGGTCGCGGTCGACCGCGACCACATCGTCGACTCCTTCGATCTGACCGAACCGGTGTTCGAGGCGATCAGCAGCCAGTCGGAAGCCGGGCTGAAGGCAGCCGATACGGCGCTGGCCGACACGCGCGCCGCCATGCAGTCGGCGGCGATGATCACCATGGCGCTCACCCTCGCCGCCTCGCTCGTACTGTCGGTGCTGACGGCGCGGTCGATCCTGAAGCCGCTCGCCCGCCTGACGTCGGCAATGACGGCAGTCGCCAGCGGCGGCCATGACGTCGAGATCGCCGACGCCCAGCGCCACGACGAAATCGGCGATATGGCGCGGGCATTGGAAGTGTTCCGCGACCGCGGCTACGAGCGCGAACGGCTGGCACAGGCCCAAATCGAGGAAGCGGAGGCACACGGCCGCCGCTCCGAACACGTCGGCGCGGCGGCCCGGCATTTCGAGGCCACCACTTCGTCGAACCTGCAGCGCATCCGCTCGAGCGCCGAGGCGCTCGGCCAGGCGGCCGCCGAACTGGACCAGACGGCCGCCACCGTCGGCAACGGCACCGAACGGGCGCTCGTCGCCGTCGCCAATGCCGGCCGCGACATCGCCGCAGCCGGCGGCGCGACCGAAGAACTGGTCGCCTCCATTGCCGACATCACGGCGCGGACGCGATCGTCCAGCCAGGTGGCGCAGACGGCGGTCGATCAAACGCGGCGTACGGCGGAAAAGCTCGGCGATTTCGCTGCCATGGCGCGGCGCATCGGCGACGTGGTCGGGCTCATCCGCGACATCGCCGGCCAGACCAACCTGCTGGCGCTCAATGCCACCATCGAGGCCGCACGCGCCGGGGAGGCCGGCCGCGGCTTCGCCGTCGTCGCCAGCGAGGTGAAGGCGCTGGCCGGCCAGACGGCACGGGCGACGGAAGAGATCGCCGGGCAGGTCGATGGCATCCAGTCGGTATCGGGCGAGGCGGTCGACGCGATCCAGCAGGTCGATGCCACCATCAATCAGATGGCGGCGATCGCCCAATCGATCGCCGAGGCGATGGCGGAGCAGAATTCCGCCGTCACCGCCATCGCCGAGGGCATGCATCGCGCCTCGATGGAATCGCAGAGCGTCGCCTCGGCGATCAACGGCGCCGCCTCGGCAGCGACCTCGGCCTCGAGCGTCGCCGGCGACGTCGGGCGGATGGCGACCGATCTCAGCCGGCAGGGCGAGACGCTGGGCGAGGAGATCGACAGCTTCCTGGAATCGGTCGAGACGGCGTAAGCGCGGCCCGAACCGACGTCCCGAACGGCGCGGTTCCGTCCGGCTTACTTCAATATGCCGAGCACGATCGGCACCAGGATGGGCGTAACCACAGCAGATAGCGCCATGGCGAGGCCGGAGAAGGCGCCGGCGACCGGATGGACGGCGAAAGCGCGGGCGGTGCCGATGCCGTGCGAGGCCAGCCCGACGGCAAAGCCACGCGCCGCCCAGTCCTTGATGCCGAGCCGGTTCATCAGCGGCGTGACGATCATCGCGCCAAAAATGCCGGTGGCGACGACGACGGCGGCGGTCAACGACGGCAGACCGCCGGTGCGCTCGCTCACCGCCATGGCGACAGGGGCGGTCACCGACTTCGGCGCCAGCGACGCGATGACGTCGAACGGCGCGCCGAACAGGGCGGCAATGGCAATCGTCGAGCCGACGGCCACCAGCGAGCCGACGGTCAGCGCCGCCAGCATCGGCAGAAGGCTGCGGCCGACGAGGTCGCGGTTGCGCCACAACGGCACGGCGAGCGCCACCGTCGCCGGGCCGAGGAGGAAATGCACGAACTGGGCGCCGTCGAAATAGGTCTTGTAGTCGATATGGGCCAGTTTCAGGGCGACGGCGACGAAGGCGATGGCGAGCATCACCGGGTTGACGAGCGGGTGGCGGCCGCAGGCTACCGCGATGCGGGACGCGGCAAGCCAGGCGATGAGCGTGCCGGTCAGCCACAACAGCGGGCTCGTCGACAGATAGACCCAGAGCGCGAACGGCGTCATGCGCGGTCCCCCGCATCGGAGGTCGGCGCGTCGGAGGCCGGCAGCAGACGCTTCACCACACGGAAGGTGACGACCGTGGCGACGAGGGCCAGCACCGTCGAAACGACGATCGCGATGCCGATCGCCGCGCCGTTGGCGGCGATGAGGTCGAGGTACTGCACCACGCCGACGCCGGCCGGCACGAACAACAGCCCGAGATTGCCGAGCAGGCTGTCGGCGACATGGGAGACCGGCGCTTCCGCCTTGCCGCCGCCGAAGCGGCGAAGGGCGAGACTGCGCAGCGCGATGGCGACGACCAGCAGCATCATGCCGACGACGGGACCCGGCAACGGCAGGCCGAGCCAGCGCACAGTGATCTCGCCGGCGAGCTGGCAGACCAGGAGCGCAGCAAACCCTATGATCATGGATCCTCCGACCGATGACGCGAATGAGTCGTCATATTGCCAATTGCGGAGGCGAGCAAAAGCGGACCGATCAACTTGTCCCGAGGATGATGCAGGTCTGCCCACCGGCTGGCGGGCGGCAAGCCGGCCCTGACGCTGGTCTATCGGGGTCCGGAGCGCGACGACCGCAGGTCCTGAGCCTGCGGTCGGGGGTCAGGACCGCGCGGTCTTTGCCCTCAGCGCGATACCGGTCAGCGCCACCGTGCCGGCGCAGGCGATCAGCAGGGCGATGGCGAGCCGCAGTCCCACCCCTTGCGCGACGAAGCCGATGATCACCGGGCCGATGAGGAAGCCGGCGTAGCCGGCGGTCGCCGCCATGGCGAGGCCGGCGGCGGGCGAGGAGCCGTGATTCGACGAGGCACTGAACACCACCGGCACGACATTGGACAGGCCTACGCCGACGAGAGCGAAGCCGATCGAGGCCGGCACCAGGGTCGGCATCGCCACCGCCAGGGCAAGGCCGGCCGCCGCCAGGGCACCGCCGAGACCGACGACGCGCGCACGGCCGAGCTGACGGACGCAGGCGTCGCCGACGAGACGGCCAACGAGCATGGTGAGCGAAAAGGCGGCGAAGCCCGAAACAGCGGCACTGACGCTGACGCCGGCGACGGTCATCAGATAGACCGCCGTCCAGTCCGCCATCGCCCCTTCGCACATGAAGCACAGGAAGGCGGCGACGCAGAGCGCCAGCATGACGGCGCCGAGGCGCCGCGAGCCATGGGCGTGGGCGTCCGCATGCACCTCCGCCACGCGCAGGAAGCGCCATGCCGATACGGTGAGGACGGCGACGACCAGCGAACCGCCGGCAAGCATGACGAACGGGCCGGCGAAGGTCAGGGCGGCGCCGAGGGCCGCACCGGCCAGACCGCCGCCGGAGAACCCGGCATGGAAGGAGGACATGATCGCCGCGCCCCAGCGCCGTTCGAGCTCGCTGGCGTAGACGTTCATCGTCACGTCGATGAGGCCCATGGTGGCGCCGAAGACGAAGGTCATGGCGGTGAACGACGCCAGATTGACGCCGAAGGCCGGCAGCATGATCGCCAGGGCGAAGACGATGGCCGAGGCCCGTGTCGCTGCGGCGGTGCCGATCAGCCGGGTCAGGTAGGCGGCCACCTGCATGGAGGCGACGGAACCGGCGGCAAAGCCGAACAGGCCGATGCCCAGTTCGCCGTCGGAGAGCGCGAGGTTGGCCTTCAGCAGCGGGATCGACGCCGCCCAGGCGCCGGTGCCGATACCGCAGGCGACGAAGATGGCGCTGACCGCGAGCCGTTCGGCCGAGGCTTTCGATTGTGCACCGCTAGCAACAGCAGTCATGGGGACACCTCCTCCAACGGCCCGGCGCGGCGAACGTCGGCACCCGCCGCCCAGTAACGTTCCACTTCGACGTCGGGCGCATCGGCCTCGACGACGAGATAGGTCAGCTTGCCAATCGGCAGCACGAAGAACGGCGCCGTCGTTGCCAGTTTCTCCGTCGTCATCGCGATGACCACCGCGCGAGCCCGCTCGGCAACGGCGCGCTTCAATTCCGCCTCCTCGGGACAGAAGGTCGCCACGCCATCCTCGGCATCGACGGCGCAGGCGCCGAGACAGGCCAGATCGACGCGCAGGTCGTTGGCATCGCGCAGCGCCCGCGCACCGACCGCCGCGCCGGTACGCGGATCGATGCGACCGCCGATGAGCATGAGCTCAACGCCGGCCCGCCCCGTCAGTTCCGCCGCGATCGACGGGGCGTTGGTGACGACGGTGATGCCGAGGCCCGACGGCAGCGCCCGGGCGATGGCGAGGTTGGTCGACCCGGCGTCGATGAACACCACCTGGCCGGGCCGCACCAGCGCGGCGGTGGCAATGCCCAGCGCGGCTTTGCGCTCCGGTGCCTCGGCCGCCCGTTCGGCCAGCGTGCCCGAGGCCGGCGACAGCGGCAGCGCACCGCCAAAGACGCGGCGGCACAGGCCGGCGGCGGCCAGATCGCGCAAATCGCGGCGAATGGTGTCCTCCGATGTGCGGAATTCGACGGCAAGATCGGCGGCGATGACGCGGCCGCTGCGCTCGATGCGATCGAGAATGATCTTCTGCCGTTCGCCGGGCAGCAGCGGGGTAACGATGTCGGTCATGGCGGCTCAATCACGTGTTATTCGGCGATATCATGCATGATCGTGCACAATCGGTCAAGATCGGGTGCCGGACTTTGGCCCCGCCGCTTCCCGGCAATTCGCGCCTTGCCATCGGCCCGCCGTCGGGCGTTACATCGGGACGGAACCTTTTTGGGGAGGGACCGATGCCGGGCTTGAGCTTCATGCTGAGCGAGGACCACAAGTGGGTCACCATCTCGTTTCCGACCGAACCGCCGATCCATCTGCAGATCGACGCCGAGGAAGTGGTGATGATGATCGAGCGGCTCGGCTATTTCCGCGCGCAGATGCCGGATGGCCGCCCGAGCGAATGGCCGAACACGACGTTGCGCGGCGCCGGCGTCGACCCGCGCTGGGCCACCGGCCGCGATACGGTCGGCGGCGATACGGTGCTGCAATTGTGCGATGCGCGCTTCGGCTGGCTCGCCTATCTGTTGCCACCGAAGGAAGCGAAGGCGCTCGGAGAGGCGCTCGTCGCCAACGGCGGTCAGGCCGAGCCGAACGACGGCCCCCCGCGGCCGAACTGAGGCGAGCCGCCGGCTGCCGCGCCCGTCGCGGTATCCACGGGCGGCGCCGCTTTGGCGAAATTCCGGTTTCCCTTTGGCCCGTCACACTCTAGCTTTAGGGGGAAACGAGGCTTCGGCGCGACGGCAATGCCGGGCGCGCGCGAAGTTGTTGTGTCGGTTCAAGCAAGGGCGCTTCAATCTCATGATCGGCGAGACCCGCGATATCCTCTCTGAGTTGATCGCCTTCGACACCACCAGCCGCAATTCCAACCTCAAGCTGATCGAGTGGGTGGAGGCCTTTCTGGCCAGCCACGGCGTCGCCTCGACCCGCGTCTATTCGCCCGAAGGCGACAAGGCGAACCTGTGGGCGACCATCGGGCCGCGAGACGTGCCCGGCTACGTGCTCTCCGGCCATACCGACACCGTGCCGGTCGACGAGCAGGTGTGGGCGTCGGACCCATTCACGCTGACCGAGCGGGATGGCCGTTTCTATGGCCGCGGCACCGCCGATATGAAGGGGTTCCTCGCCTGCGTCCTGTCCCGCGTGCCGGCGATGGCGGCCGCGCCGCTTGCCCGGCCGCTGCACATCGCCTTTTCCCACGACGAGGAGATCGGACTCATCGGCGTCCGCTACCTGCTGGCCGAGGTCGGCCGGCTGGCGCCGACGCCGCCGATCGCCTGTTTCGTCGGCGAGCCGACCAACATGCAGGTCGTCGTCGCCCACAAGGGTCGCTACGTCTACCGCGCCACGGTGACGGGCAAGGCCTGTCACTCGTCGCGTGCGCCGGATGGCGTCAACGCCATCGATTACGCCGCCGAACTGGTGCTGAAGATCCGCGACATCGCCCGGCGCCTGATCGCCGACGGGATGACCGACGACCTCTACGACGTGCCGTTTTCCACCGCCCATACCGGCCTCATCTCCGGCGGCACGGCCGTCAACATCGTTCCGGAACATTGCAGTTTCGACTTCGAGTTCCGGCCGCTGCCCGGCATCGACCACGAGCCCTGGCTGGCCGAAGTCGTGGCCTTTGCCCGCGACGAACTCGAACCACGCATGCAGGCGGTCGATCCGCACGCCGGCATCCGCATCGAACTGGACAACGGCGTGCCGGGGTTCGACACGGCGGTCGATGCGGATGCGGTGACCATCGCCAAGCGGTTGGCCGGGCGCAACGATCACGCGAAAGTCGCCTATGGCACGGAAGCCGGCCTGTTCGTCTGGCAGGGCGGCATCCCGTCGGTGGTGATCGGGCCCGGCTCGATCGCGCAGGCACACGCTGAGGACGAATTCATCGAGATCGCCGAACTCGACAAATGCCTCGGCTTTCTCGATCGGCTGATCGCTCATTGCGCCGCTTGACAAAGAATTCGCCATAAGTGCAATCGGCCACGGCCGAAATCGGCTTGCTGGCGGCAAATCGGCAGAAATTCGGCGCCGAAGCCTTTTCAGCCGCGCCGAATCGCCGATACTCACACTCAGGCGCTCCTGTTGGCGGCGGCGGCATGCGCCGTCTGCCGGTCACATCGGGCCTTGAGCGAGAGGTCCTGCGGAATGGCGGTCGACCAGGTCTCATCCCGGGTGGTGCAAGCTACGGCTGCCGCAGGCGCGCTCGGCGAAGCGGGCCTGCGCGAAGGGCTGACGTTCGATGCGCGGGTGCTCGCCGTCAACGCCGACAATACGTTGCGGCTCGCCACCCGCTACGGCACGATGGACCTTTCCGCCGACGCGCTGCTCGGCGGCGGCCAGACCTTGGCGCAAGAGGTGACGGCGGAAAACCTTTCCACCCTGATCGGGGTGACGTTGAAGCTCGCAGTCGGGGCCAAGGACGTCGCCGGCGGGCGGATGGCGCTGAAAGTCGTGGGCGTCGAGACCCAGGCACTCAATGCCAGCCCGAGCAATGCCTCACAAACGGCCGATCCCGAGCATGTGGTCGATCCGGCGCCGATCATCGCCGGCGAAGTCGCCAACGCGGTGGCGCGCCAGGACG
This sequence comes from Ancalomicrobiaceae bacterium, assembly GCA_031291595.1. Taxonomy (GTDB): domain Bacteria; phylum Pseudomonadota; class Alphaproteobacteria; order Rhizobiales; family Ancalomicrobiaceae; genus CAIYYN01. The sequence continues at coordinate 13,414 of JARLIU010000159.1, forward strand.
GGCTGGCGCCGGTCTATTCGCTGATGTCGCGGCTCTCGGAAGCCGGCGGGACGCTGCCGGCCAACGTGGCTACGGCGATGCAGCAACTCGGCGGGTTGGCCGTTTCCGGCGAGACGGATGTCGGGCCCGAGGCGGTGCGGTCGGCGCTCGCCTCGTCCGGCCTGTTCTTCGAGGCGAAGCTCGCCAGCGGCGCCAAACCGGCCGGCGCAGCCTTGGCGGCAGGCGACCTGAAGGCGGCGCTGTTCGGGCTCAAGGCGGCGCTCGATCAATGGATCGGCCAGCAGCCGGCAAGCCCGGCATCCGCCCAATCGGGCGCCGGGCAGCCGACCTCCGGCCAGCCTGCGTCCGCAGCCCAGCCAGCCGACGTGACCGCCGCGTCGCTCGGCACTCCGCAGGCGGCGGCGCCGTCGGTTCGCCCGGGCGCGGCGGCCCTCGATACGGAAGCCCTGATGACGGTGTTGCGGCCGCCGCCGAGCGCAGGCTCGCCGCAGGCTCAGGCAACGCCGGGCGCCGGGATCGGCCAACCGGGCACCGCGCCGGCGGCGGGCGTGGCACTGCCGGCGGGCGTCCTGGCCGCACGCCCGGATCTCGCCACGATGGCGGCACTCGGCGAATTGCTGCGGGCGGCGATGCCGCTGCCGGATGGTCAGCGCGGGCCGGCGCGCATGGCCAAGGGGACGCCGTCGGCCTCCGCCGCCCGCGCCAGCAATCTCCGTGACGTGGCCGACGCGCAGCGCCCGCCTCCGCCGCAGCGCGGACTGCCGTTGAAGGGCCAGGCCGCCATTCCGACGTCGCCGGCCGGCAGCGAGACCAGCGTCGACGTCGCCAAAGATCTGTCGCGCAAGGCCGGCGATGCCATCGCTCGCCTGACGCTCGGCCAATATGCCTCATTGCCGGAGGCGCAGTCGGCGGATGCACGCGGCTCCCGGCAGCCGGCGGGGAGCAGCTGGCTGTTCGAGGTGCCGATCGCGCTGAAGACCGGCGTCAGCGTGGCGCAGTTTGAGATCGACCGCGACGCGCCGGAGACCACGGCGAACATGCCGGACGGGCCGAACTGGCGGGTGAAATTCGCCGTCGACGTGGCGCCGCTCGGAGCCGTGCATGGACGCGTGGTTCTGGGCGGCGGGCATCTGGCGGTCGCCATCTGGGCGGAGAAGGCGGCCTCGGCGCTGGCGCTGTCGCAAGACACCGGTCAATTGCGCCAGGCGCTCGAGAAAGCCGGGCTCACCGTCGACGAGATCCGTCTGGTGGCCGGGCCGCCGCCGGCCGGTCCGCCGGCGCGCGCCGGCGGCTTCATCGACCGCAACGCGTGAGTCCGCAACTGGGTTTTTCAACCGCCGAGGCGACCTTGCCCGACACGCCCTCCCCCGACCAACCGCCGAAGCAGCGACTGGCGCTCGCGCTCAAATACGACGGCACCACCGCGCCGAAGGTCGTGGCCAAGGGCAAGGGGGCGGTCGCCGAGAAGATCATCGCCGCGGCGAAGGAGAACGGGGTGCTGGTCGAGGAAAACCCGTTTCTCGCCGAAGCCCTGTCGCACGTCGAACTCGACGCCGAGATCCCGGTCGAACTGTATCGCGCCGTCTCCGAGATCATCTCCTACGTGCTGAAGACCCGCTCGCGCGTGGCCAACGGCGGCTGACGGCCCGGCACGAGCGGATCGATCGGGACCGCACGCCGCGAATCGCTGCATGCGCGGCTTTCCCAGGCGCGTCGCCTCAACGCGGAGGGTGGGCCTCGGACGCCGGTTCGCGGACCGCCGCGGCAGCTTCGGCAGCGCGGCGCTTGCGGCGGGCGGCGGACGCGGCGACGTTGATCGCCTCGACCAGGCCGGCGAAGGCCATGGCCGAATAGATGTATTCGCGCGGAATGTGGAAGCCGAGACCGTCGGCGACGAGCGCCACGCCGATCAGCAGCAGGAAGGCGAGCGCCAGTACTTTGGTCGTCGGATGGCGGGAGATGAAAGCGGAGACCGGACCGGAGGCGACATACATGACGCCGACCGAGATGATCACCGCGGCAATCATCACCGGCAGCTGGCGGGCCAGACCGACCGCGGTGATGATCGAATCGATGGAAAATACCAGGTCGATCAGCACGATCTGGCCGACGACGCGACCGAATTGGGCAACAGCGCCGGCAGCCACGGTCGGCGCGACGTGGTCCTCGACTTCCTCGTGCAGATGGACGACCGCCTTGTAGATCAGGAAGGCGCCACCGGCGATGAGGATCATGTCCTTCCACGACAGGGCGACGCCGAATATGGCGACGACCTTGGCATCGAGCGCGATGATGGCGGAAATGACGGTCAGCAGCAGAATACGGAACAACAGCGCCAGCCCGAGGCCGATCCGGCGGGCCTTCGCCGCGATTTTTGCCGGCAATGCCGCCGTGGCGACCGACAGAAACACCACGTTGTCGATGCCGAGCACGATTTCGAGCACCGTCAGGGTGAGAAGGCTCGCCCAGACGTCCGCATCCATCACCCAATTGAACAAGTCGGCACCCCGTCTTCACCGTCGCGTGAAGACCTAGATAGGCCGAGATGCCGTCCGGGAAAAGCCCCGGATCCGATTTGGCGTCAGGCGTGCAGGACGCTCTGCGCCAGCCGGGCCCCGGTCGGCGAAAGGACGATCAGCACCAGTCCGACGGCGATCAGCGCGATGCCAATGACGCGGCTCGGCCACTCGCCCGACGCCAGCTTTTCCAGCGCCATGATGGCGCCGAGGATGGCGATCCACAGGATGTTCATCACGCCGGCGGCAAACATCAGCAGCATCAGCGCCCAGCAGCACCCGAGGCAGTTGCCGCCCTCGCGCCATCCCCGGTGGACGAGGTCGAGGAAGCAGGGCGTCGCATCGAAGATGGCCGGTGCCGGCACGCGGCAGCGCATCAGGCAGGCGCGCTTCATCGGCGTGAACTGATAGAGCCCGGCAGCCATCAACGTGGTCGCCGCCAGAACGCCGGACATTGGTCCCATGGCGGAGGACAGCGCGCTCGCGCTCGTCAGGCCCCACTGCAGCAGCGTCGCCACGATTGAAAACCCGGTCCAAGCCAAGAGATAGCCCGATGCCACGGCGGCGACGCGGCCGATCGCCGTCATCGTTCCGGCCGGTCCCAGGCCGCCGGCGACTTTCCGCAGCATCGGCGCGGCGCTCGGCAGCATCATGGCCAGCGTCATCATTTCCCACATCAGCAAGACGGCGGAGAGTTCCGCCGCGCCCCAGCGGCCGATGGCGCCCGGCGTGCACAGCAGCACGAGGCCGGCGCGGACCTCGGCCGGCAGATCGGCCAGCCCGTTGAAATGGTTGAAAACGGCCATTCCCGGCCCGAGCGTCGCCATGTCGGTGCCGGCAAGCATCGCGGCGACCGAGGCGGCGAGCCAGAACCAGCCGATGCCGGCGCCGACGATGACGACGATGGCGACGGCGAGGCGCGGCGTGGCAGAGCGCGACCGCAGGCGGTCGTCAGGTCGGGGAGCGCCAGGTCGGCGATTGGAGGAGTGGCGGTCGGCGAGGCTCATGGCGTGGGCTCGGGTCGGTCGGGACATCGATAGCTATAGCATGGGGCGGAGGGTGTCTTGACCGCGCCGTTGGTCTAGGTGAGTCTCACCTGTATGCCCTGCGCATCCCTTCGGACCCTCAGTGGTCAGGCCCCGCTCCCGGGCTTCGCCCCCCCTCCCCCACAAGGGGGGAGGGGGATGTTGCAAGGCCTCGCCCGGCAACGGTCACATACGGGGTGGCTCCTTCGCCCTCCCCCCTTGTGGGGTGGGCGAAGCCCAGGAGCGGGGGTCAAAAAAACGGAATCACGCCGATCGATCGTCTCAAAAGCGCGCAAGGACCCGCCATGCCCACCGAACTTTCCTTCGACGTTGCGATCGTCGGTGCCGGCCCGTCGGGCCTCGTTGCAGCGATCCTGATGGCCGAGGCCGGCTGCCGCACCGCGCTCGTCGCCCCCGACGCCCTGCCGGCCGACCGGCGCACCACGGCGCTGCTCGGAGCCTCGGTGAGGCTCATCGACCGGCTCGGGCTGTTGCCGGACGTCGCCGCGAAGGGTGCCGGCATGCATACCATGCGGCTGATCGACGACACCGGCCGGCTGATCCGCGCGCCGGAAGTCAACTTCCGCGCCAGCGAAATCGATCGCGAGGTGTTCGGCTACAATATCCACAACGCTTTTCTGACCGAGATCCTCGCCGCACGGGTCGCAGCGATGCCGCTGATCCGCCGCGTGCCCGGCAAGGCCGTGACGGTGACGCCAGGCGAGGACACGATCGCCATCGGGCTAGAGGACGGGCGGACGGTCACATCCGAATTGGCGGTCGCCGCCGACGGCGCGCGCTCGGCGCTGCGCGAGGCGGTCGGCATCGGCTGGGCGGTGTGGGACTATCCGCAGTCGGCCGTCGTCTACGACGTCGCGCATCGCTTCCCGCACGACGGCGTCTCGGTCGAGTTCCACACACCGGCCGGGCCGTTCGTGCTGGTGCCGTTGCCGGGCAAGGCCTCCTCGATCGTGCTGGTCGAGACGCCGGACAAGGCAGCGGAGCTGGCGGGCCTGAGCGACGCGGCGATCGCGGCGGAGACCGAGCGGCGGGCGCATTCGATCTTCGGGAGCATGAGCGCGGCGAGCCCGCGCCAGCTGTTCCCGCTGACGGGCGCCACGGCCGACCAGTTCGGCAAATCGCGCGTCGTGCTCGTCGGCGAGGCCGGACATCGGTTTCCGCCGATCGGCGCGCAGGGGCTCAATCTGTCGTTGCGCGACGTCGGCACGCTGGCCGAGGTGGTCGGTGCGGCGAAGCGGCGCGGCGAGGATCTGGGCGGCGACGGAGTGGTCGCAAGCTACGACCGGGCGCGGCGCATCGACGTGCGCACCCGCACCTTCGGCGTCGATCTCCTCGACCGGGCGCTCATCGCCGATGCCCTGCCGGCACAGGCCATGCGCTGCCTCGGTCTCGCTGCCGCCGCCCGGCTCGCGCCGATCCGCCAGCTGATGATGCGCGAGGGGCTGAGCCCGACGATCGGCACGCCGAGGATGATGCGGTAGGGCGTCCAGTCTCAGCGCATGTTCCAGTCCGAAAAGTCTGCAACCTTTCGGGAATATGCGCTATCGCCCGAACACGTGCAGCGGCAGCATGTCATGGGTGACGAGGAACAGCACGCCCGTGACGGTGACCACCGAGGCGAGCGTGCCGACCATGACCGTCGTCGAGGCACGCTCCACGTAGGACCGATACTGCTGCGCCAGCACGAACACGTTGAGCGCCGGCGGCAGCGAGGCCATCAGCACCGCGGTCGAGATCCACACCGCATCGAAGCCGCCGATCGCCTCGAGCAACGCCAGCACCATGAGCGGGTGCAGCAGCAGTTTCACGCCGAGCACCCAGGGCATTTCGGCCGGCAGTTCGTTGGCGTGCCTGAGGCCCACCGTGACGCCGAGGGTGAACAGCGCGCAGGGAGCGGCCGCCTGCATCAGGTAGGCGAGCATCTTGTCGATCGCCGCCGGCGGGCGGAAGCCGACGGCTGCGGCGGCGACGCCGAGGATCGTCGCCAGGATGAACGGATGCAGCACGATGCGGCCGAGGATCGACAGCGCCATGCGGCCGGCCGACTGCCGCGTCTCGCCGGCGAGCGCCATCAACAGTGGCACGCAGATGAAGATCAGCGCATTGTCGAAGCAGAAGATCAGCGCCGTCGGCACGCTGGCCGCCTGCCCAAGTGCGGCGAGCGTCAAGCCCGGCCCCATGTAGCCGATGTTGGAATAGCTGCCGGCCGCCGCGACGATGGCCGCCTCGCGGGCGTCGCCCCGCGCCGAACGGCCGATCAGCCAAGCGATGATCAGCGACAGCGAGGTTGCCGAAGTCGTGGCGCCGACGAACGACCAGTTCGCCAACTGCTCGATCGGCGTCTTGGCGATCAACTCGAAGAACAGGGCTGGCAAGGCCAGATAGACGATGAAGAAGTTGATCCAGTCGAGGCCTTCGGCGGGCATCGGCTTCAGCCTCGCCGAGGCATAGCCGATGAAGATCAGGCCAAAAAACGGCAGGGCCAGAGAGATGACGTCATTCACGCGTTTGAGGTCCCAAGGCAGCTTCGAAGACACGGTTCAAGACCGCTGGCGCCCCTTGCGATCGCAGGGAAATATGCGCTCAGCCGCCTAGGAATATCCGCAAATTGTTTTATTGTCCGCCGCGACCGCGCCAGCCGCGCCGGCGGGGTATGCGACGCCAGCTTTAGACGAGGCCGGCGCGCAATACGAGAGTATTCGCCACGATTGGCGCTCGCCACGCGGCAAGGCAGTGATGCGGACGGGGGGGATTCTTTCCGTCCTGTCAGTAAAATGGCTGGATGGCGGGATGCCCAAGGCATTCCTCGCGCGCATGGGAGACTGGCTCATTTCGACCGAAACGACCCTAGCGAACGCCGAGCGGCCGGAATTGCGCCACTATCTGGAACTCTGGATGCTGCGTGCCGTCGTCTTCATTCTGCAACCGCTGTCGATCGATATTGCCTCCTGGCTGATGGGCAAGATCTGGCGCGTGGCGATGACGCGCGGCCGGCGGCATCGTCGCGCCCTGGCCAATCTGGCGCTGGCGCTGCCGGAGAAATCCGAGGCGGAGCGTCGCCGCATCGCTGCCGGCATGGAGGAGAACTTCGGCCGGGTGTTCATCGAGGTGTTCCGCCTTGCCGAGCTGCAAGCACATCCGGAGCGCTTCGACGTCGCCGGCGCCGAGCTCGTCACGCATCTGGCCAACGGCGGCGGCGGTCTCGTGCTTGCTTCGCTGCATCAGGGCAATTGGGAAGCCAACGCCTGCGCCCTCAACGCGCTCGGGGTCAAGCCGGCCGGCGTCTACCGCCAGCTGTCGAACCCGCTGGTCGAAGACATCATGTTCAAGGTGCGCAGCGCGGTCTATCCGGCCGGGCTGTACTGCCGGCGGCCGCGCGGCAATATCGCCCGCCAGCTGTTACAATTGGTCAAGGCCGGCGGCACGCTCGCCGTCCTCTCCGACCTCAAGGACGATTCCGGCGTGTTCCTCGACTTCTTCGGCGCGCCGACCTCGACCAATTCGTTTGCCGCCTTCGTGGCGCGCATGACCGGGGCGCCGCTCATTGCCGCCGGCAGCATCCGCACTCATGGCGTCAACTTCCGCGGCCAGATCGAACTCGTGCCGGTGCCGCACACCGACGATCGCAATGCCGACATCGAGGTGGCCACCAAGCGGCTGGCCGCAGTGTTCGAGCGTTGGATCCGGGCCCATCCCGATCAATGGCTGTGGACGCACCGCAAATGGCGCCTCTCCGACGAGGAAGAAGCCCTGGTCGGTCGCACCAAGGATTAGCAACGTGCGGCGCCTTCCCGGCCGCCCCTGCCGATGGCGCGGCGGACGGACGGGCCGAACCAAAGACTAGTTGCGCGGTGGGCGCGCTTGGCGGCAAGGCTTTCGCGAGAAAACGCCAGTCGCCCAAGGAGCCCGCCCCATGAAAAGCCCGCGCGCCTTCTTCAAACCGCTCGCCATCGGCGCCCCTGCCCCCTACCGCGAGCTGCCGGTGCGGCTCGAGCGGATGATCCATTTCGTGCCGCCGCATATCGACAAGGTTCGGGCACGGGTCGGCGACCTGGCCAAGAACGTCGACGTCGTGCTCGGCAACCTGGAGGACGCGGTGCCGGCCGACCAGAAGCTGGCGGCCCGCGCCGGCTTCATCGAGATGGCGCGGGCGACCGATTTCGTCCAATCCGGCACCGGCCTGTGGACGCGCATCAACGGCCTCAACTCGCCGTGGATGCTCGACGACATCAGCGAGATCGTCGCCGCGGTCGGCGACAGGCTCGACGTCGTCATGCTGCCCAAGGTCGACGGTCCCTGGGACATCCACTATCTCGACCAGCTGCTGGCCCAACTGGAGGCGCGGCACGGCATCGCCAAGCCGATCCTGATCCACGCCATTCTGGAGACGGCGGAAGGCGTCAACAACGTCGAGGCGATCGCGTGCAGCTCGCCGCGCATGCACGGCATGAGCCTGGGTCCGGCCGATCTCGCCGCCTCGCGCGGCATGAAGACGACACGGGTCGGCGGCGGCCATCCGGACTATGCCGTGCTGGCGGACGCAACCAGCGGCGCCGAGGGCCAGACGCCGAGGGCCAGATTCCAGCAGGATCTGTGGCACTACACCGTGGCCAAGATGGTCGATGCCTGTCAGGCGGCCGGCATTAAGGCGTTCTATGGGCCGTTCGGCGACTTCTCCGACGGACAGGCCTGCGAGGCGCAGTTCCGCAATGCCTTCCTGATGGGATGCCTTGGCACCTGGACGCTGCATCCGAGCCAGATCGACATCGCCAAGCGGGTGTTTTCGCCCGACGTCAGCGAGGTCAGATTCGCGCTTCGCATTCTGGAAGCCATGCCGGACGGCTCGGGCGCGGTGTTGATCGACGGCAAGATGCAGGACGACGCGACATGGAAGCAGGCCAAGGTGATCGTCGACCTTGCGCGTTTGGTCGTAAGTAAAGACCCCGGGCAAGCATTGAGCTATGGCATTTGAGCGCGAGGACGGGCGGTCTATATTTTGTCTGCCGGACAATCGGGTCGATCCGACCCCGGCTTCACCGCCCAGGTGGTCCTGCGCCGCCCGGCCGGCACTCAATGGTCAGTCACATGCAGTCCGACAGCGGCAAGGTCCGGTTCGCCAAATTCCCGATCGGAGCGGTCGTACGCCATCGCGTCTATCCGTTCCGCGGCGTCGTGTTCGACGTGGACCCGACGTTCAACAATTCCGAGGAATGGTGGAGGTCGATCCCGGAAGACGTGCGCCCGGGCAAGGACCAGCCGTTCTACCACCTCTATGCGGAGAACGCCGAGACCGAGTACGTCGCGTACGTCTCGGAACAGAACCTGGTCATCGACGAATCCGGCGAACCCTTGCGCCATCCACAGGTTGAGGCGAGCTTCATCGAGGACGAAAACGGCCAGCTGCACGCTCGCGAGCGGCGGATGAACTGACAGCGGGCACGCCGAGGCAGGCGCCGCCGCCGCGCCGCCGTGCCACAGCGTCGTCCGACTTCAGCTTCCGGCCTTTTCCGCCGCGACGTCGCGGATGGCGTCGATGAGCGTGGCGACTTCCTGCGCACCGGCGACGGCGTATTTGTTGTCGAGGATGAAGGTCGGCACACCGCGCACGCCCATGCGGGCGTAGCGGGCGATTTCAGCCTGAACCTCGGCCCGATCCTCGTCGGTGGCCAGCCGGCGCGCCACGTCGGCGCTGTTCATGCCGACGTCGGCGGCGGCCGAAGCGAGTACGGCGGCACTGCCGATATCGGCACCCTCGGTCCAATAGAGCGCCATCAGCCGCTCCTTCAGCGCCACCTGGCGCCCCTCGGCGAGCGACCAGTGCAGCACCCGGTGGGCGTCAAGGGAATTCGGCGCCTTCTCGATCGCCTCGAAATCGTAATGGATGCCATCGGCGCGGCCGAATTCGGCCAGACGTTCATGCACCGCCTTCAGGTGGCCGGCATCGGGGAATTTCGCCGCCATATAGGCCTTGCGGTCATGACCCTCGGCCGGAATCGTCGGATCCAGCTGGAACGGGCGGTAGGTCAAGGTGACGTCGATGTCGCCGAGTTCAGCCAGCGCCTTGTCGAGCCGTCGCTTGCCGAGATAGCACCACGGGCAGCAGACGTCGGAGACGACATCGATGGTCAGGGATTGGGATTCGGACATCGGCGCCTCGCGAGAAAAAGCAGGATTGCCGCGTGAGGTAGCGACAGACGCACCGCTTCGCAACCGCGGGCGCGGATTTGCCGCCACCGATCACGCGAAGATGAGCGGCTGATGGTCGGCCGCCAAACCGCTCACAACTCCTCGCCGTCCATGTCGTCGTGGCTCGGCCGTGCCGCCAGGATGTGTCGCTGGATCACTTTCGCTTCGGTCAGGAACGCATAGATGGCGGCGGTCATCGCCAGGATGAAGCCGGCCCGGCCGCTCAGAAAAAAACGGTTGTTGATGTAGACCCGGAAGAAATACAGCACTGGCGAGACGACGAGGCGCCAGGGTTGCGGCTTGCGGCCTTCGGCGAAACGCTGCTCCGCTTTCAACGTCGAATATTTATTCTCTTTCAGGATCTGTTCGTCGATTTGCAGCGGCCGGTAATTCAGAATCCGGCCGCGCTTGGCAATGCCGACGGGACCGTCCGGCACCATGCCCTCGTGCACGGCAGTCTTCAGATCGAAGGCGGCGCGACCACGGCGTACCAGCCGCAGCACATGCCGCTCGTGCGTCGTCAACGGCGCGAAACCGTAGCCGACCAGATAGGCGCGCCGCCCCAGGCGCCAGCCGACCACCGTGGCCGGCGCATCGATGAGGCCGGAAAGCGCCGCGTGCAGGTCGGAATCGATCCGCTCGTCAGCATCGATGTTGAAGCACCAGGGCTGCCGGCACTGTTCGATCGCAAACTGCTTCTGCCCGGCGTAGCCGAGCCAGCCGTGCGAGATCACCCGGATCGGCCAGCCCTCGGCATCGCTGAGGCGGGCCAGAATGTCGAGCGTGCCGTCGGTCGAGCCGGAATCGACCACGACGATCTCGGCGAAGTGCTTGAGGCTGCGGATGCAATCCTCGATGAAGCCGGCCTCGTCCTTGCAGATGATGAAGGCGGACACCGGCAGGTACGGATCGTGTATCGGCGCGGCGGCGCCGACGTCGGTCGAACTGGTGTCCGGACAGGTCATGGCGCCCTCAACCTGGGCTCGTCACGATCCGGCCGCCGCTCGGCCGCTTCGAGCTGCAGCATCTTGGCTTCTGTCAGGAAGGCATAGATCGCGCTTGTTCCTGCCTGGATCAAGCCGCTGGAACCGTAGCGATAAAGCCGATAGCGGAAGTAGAAGCGGAACAGCCAGACGAACGGTGAAAACACCAGCCGCAGGAGATTGCTGCGTTTGCCGCTGGCATACTTATGCTGCGCCTTCAGCGTGGCATATTTGGCTTCCTTGACGATCTGCTCGTCGATCGGCAGCGGGCGATAGTGCAGGATGCCGCCGCGGTTGGCCAATGCAACTTGGCCGGAGACGCGCAGGCTCTCGTGCACTTTCAAGCTCAAGTCGTAGCTCGCCGCTCCCTTGCGCGCCAGCCGCGGATGGCTGCGGTCGCCGGTGCCGCGCGGCACATAACCGTGACCGATCAGATAGGGGCGGCGAACGATGCGCCAGGCTTCGATCTCGGCCGGCGCGGCGATCAGTTGCGGCAGTTCGGCACGCAAGTCGCGGTCGAGCCGCTCGTCGGCATCGAGATTGAGACACCACGACTCAGTACACAGATCGAGCGCCCGCTGCTTCTGTCCGGCATAGCCGAGCCAGGGCTGATCGACGATCGTCAGCGGAAAACCTTCCGCCTGCAGCCGTTCGAGCAGTTCGAGTGTGCCATCGGTCGAGCCGGAATCGACGACAATGATTTCGGAGCATGGTTTCAGGCTGCGGATACAGTTCTCGATATAGTCCGCTTCGTTGAAGCAGATCACATAGGCCGAAATCGGCAGGCGGGTCGACGTCACCGTGCCCCCCTATCCCCAGCGGCCAAACAGCCGGCTCCAGCCCCGAGGCCGCACTGGCACATTCGCTCCGCCGAGAATGAACTCACGTTCGAAAATCTCCATCACTGTCTTCGGGTTGAAGCGCTGGCTGTAGCAATCCCAGTCGCCCGAGCGGGCGTCGGCTGGAGCGAAACCCAAGACCATCCGCTCGAGATCCCGCTCGTTTCTATAGATCAGACCCTTACTGCCGAGAATATCAATGTGGCACTTTTCCTTTGAAAAAGCATACGCCATCACCGGTCGGTTGCGGATGGAGAATTCTCCACAAGCCAGCCCGAAAGTTTCGCCATCATTGCGTGCATATAACATCGCATCACACGTATTGATAAGCTTCACCTTGAAGTCGCGGGCAGAATTGCCGGCCAAGAAGATCGCGCGGTCGTGGTCGAGGAACCGATTGAAGTTCATGAAGACGAACCACAGATCGGGGCGTTTTTCGAGCGTGCGTGCCACAACTCTGTGGACAAAGGCGATATCGAAGCATTCGTTGCCGCCATAGCCGCCGAGCACGGTCGCGTCGGGCGGAATGGCCAGCTCGGCACGCAGGTCGTCGTCGATCGCCGGCAGGTCGATCATGTGCGGCACAAAGGGAATGCGGCCGCCGGAACATTTGTTCGACAAGTATTCCGACACGAAGGCATAGCGGTCGCCGTGGCGCTGGCTGGGCGATTTGGCAAATATGGCATGCACGGCCGTTGGTGCGCTGGCGATGACGCGGCCGTCGTTCCTGCCGGACTTGAGGATGTGGAACAGGTCGGCCTTGAGCCGCTCGGCGATGCCATCGACCTCCGAGAAGGCGTCATAGCCGACCAGAGGAAAGCGCGCCGCGAAATGCTCGACGACTGCCGGAATGTTCCGCGGGCTGGTACGCTGGTAGACGATGGTCGAGCGGTGGCCGAGAACGTCCTCGTTGTAGCGCGCATAGTCGAAAACGGCCGTTTCCGTTCCGCGCAACGCCAGTTGTTCGGCATGAAAGAGGACGTGCATGTGGACCTTCCGGCTGCCGGCGACCAAGCCGACCCCTCGAGAGGGCGGCGCACGCCATGCTATTTGGCCGGCACCATATATCCGCTTCCACATCGAACAAAATGCGGCACGAATGCGCCAGCGACCGATTCAGCTTCGAATCTGCGGTCCGAAGGCGCGGGCGAGCATCGATTCCGCATCGTCGCTGGCGGTCCACACCGCATGGCCGACTTCGAGGTCGACCGTCGCCGGGCTCACGCCGTCGGCGATGGAAAACTGCGTCATGCGCACGACGGCAACGACCCGTTCGGAGGCTTTCAGCGCCTCGTCGTAGCCGGCCGACGGCAGCAGCAGCGCAAAGCGGTCGCCGCCGGCGCGCGCCGCCAGATCCTCGCCGCGGATCAACCGGGTGATCAGCACGCCGACCTGGCGCAACACGTTGTCGCCTGCGGCATAGCCGTATCGCTTGTTGAGGTCGGGCAGATCGGCCAGCGTGAAGCCGACCAGGGCGAAGCGGTCACCGGAGCGGCGCGCCTCGCGCACCAGGCGCGACATATGCTCCATCAGGTAGCCGCGGGCGAACAGGCCGGTCAGCGCGTCGTTGGACGCCATGTGGCGCGCCTTGGTGTAGACCGCTTTCAGCTGTTCGCGCAGCCGGTTCTCGGCGATGGCCGCGTAGGCCCGCTCGGCGAGTTCGCGCGGCTCGAACGGGCCGACGATCAGATCGCTGATGCCGGCGCCGTGGCAGGCCTCGATCTCCTCCTCCCGGTCCGGCTCGGCGAAGGCGAAGATCGGCAAGGCGAAGTGGGCGGGATTGCGCCGGAATTCCTCCGTCACGTCCACCGCCTCGGCGATATCCATGTCGAGGATCACCAGATCGAACGCGCGCCGCGTCAGATAGTCGCGCGCCGTGGCGAGCGAGAAGGCGCCGGTCAGCGTTGCCATGCGGGACAATGCCGTCTCCACGGCGAGATAGCGCTGCCCGCGTCCGACGACGAGCACGTTGGCGTCGCCGTCGACGATGGCGCTTTCAAGACTGGGGATCTCGATACCAAATCGACCGCCGGTCTCGATACGTCGACGCAATTCCGCCTGCATGGTGGCGAGCCGTGACAAGGAGGCGATGCGCCCGATGAGGCGTGCCGCCGACAGCGGCCGCGACAGCACCGCCGACATGCCGATCGGCCGGCCCCGTTCCGACGCCTCGCCGATGCCGATCACGGGAAGCCGTCGCGCGCCACCGGAAATCGACAGGCGCGACGCGGCGTCGAGATAGCGGTTGCGCTCGGCGCCCATCTCGGCGGCGACCATATTGAGGAGCACGACATCCGGGCGATGCGCCGAGGTGGCCTGCTCGAGCGTGCGGCCGAGCGGCATGGTCACGAGTTCATAGCCGTGCTCGCGGACCGCGTCCCAAAGCCGCCTCGTCTCCGCGCATGACCGTTCCTCGATCACGAGGATGCGTCCGCTCGCCGTCACGTCTGTCTCCCGCGCCTCGCCAAGTCGCGCATTGGATTCCAAGAGCAATTATGCTGGCCGGTCTGGTTAACAAACATCTAACGCCGGCGTCGGCGAAACCGATTCCTCGTTGTCATACTTAGGCAATCCCTTGACGGCCATCGACTTTCATCCGCATCGGTGACGTCATCCGACTGTCATGGTTGCGCGGCGGCGGCGGAGTCCGGGCGCGTCAGCTGCGGGGGTGACGACCGATACACATGCCGGCCCGGTCGAGATCGCCAAGGAATTGGTCAGAGGAGAAATAGGCGTATTCGCGCTGGCGCGCCGCGGCGATGACGTCGGTCGGATGCGGGTCGAAGCCCGGCATGCCGGGATGACACATGGCGAGCGGACGGCGGCCAGGTCCGGTCAGGAACGGGCGGAAGTCGTAGGGACGGCTGGGGTCGAAGGCGGTCACTCCGCGGAAACTGTCGTTGATCGGCACGCCTCGGCGGCGGGCGGCCAGTGGCATGCCGAGCGACAGAGCGGCAATGAACAGCGTCTTGTTGACCTCGACGCCGCGCCGGACGATGGTGATCGCCGGTTCATGGCAGTTTCTGACAGCTGTCGTCGCCGGCAGCGTACCGTCGTCGAAACAGGCCCACAGCGCCCGACGAAACACCGGGAGGAGGTGAACGTGCTGGTGGCCGTCGACGAAGTCCGGCGGGCGCCCGAAAACCGCTTCGAACCGCGCGATCTGCCGTCGGATCTCGGCCGAGATCTCGGCGTAGTCGAGCCTCAGCGTGAAGGCGCGGACGATCAGCGCGGACAGCGCCGGAATGACCCCGCCGGGCATCAGGCCGGGCATGGCCCCAAGCGGCGCAAGGTCGGTGAAGGTCAGGTGCAGGCCGATGTCGGCGCGGTCTGCCAGCGCCATCAACTCGCCGGCATGGGTCGCGAGCGCCGGGCCGGCGACCATGCAGGAGGTCGCTGACAGGCGCCCGTCGGCGATGAGCGCGAGGATGCCTCGGTCGATCCCCTCCGACAGGCCGAAATCATCGGCACAAAGCTGCAGGAT
>JARLIU010000018.1 GCA_031291595.1 Ancalomicrobiaceae bacterium
CCCGGCCGGTCGCCGTCGACACCACTCCAGGCTTGCGGGGGCACGTCTTGCCCCCGCCGTCGGCAAGGGCATTTTCGAACTGAGTGCAGGCGCGGAAGGGCTACAGCTCATTGTTTTTTTACGCCAATTCCGATCCGTCAAGATCGTCGAGTTCTCGGGAATAGGCCGTCGCGCGTTGCCGCAATCGGGTATTTTTTGCCCGTGGAATTGAGTCCATGATGGGCGGGCGGACTTTTGGCGCCTGGGCAGAAATCACACTGCATCCTATGAATGAAAATCAAGGCAAATGAACCGCCGCCGTCCTCCGCTCAAGGTGCTCGGGGCGTTCGAGGCGACCGCGTGCAACGGCAGTCTGACGCCTGCCGCTGCGCGGACCTGTCGGTGACGCGGGGCGCGACGGCGTCGCTGTTTGCGTGCATTTCGGCACGGCGCCATTGCCCGGCGTGGCCTGCCGCAGGTCGTTCGGCCAGATCCAGCTGCCGGCGTGCAGCCCCAGCCCGCTCGCCGGCGCGGCGCCATCGACCTCGCCCAGCGATCTGTCGCGCTTCGCGCCGTCGGGTTCGGAGCATCGAACCGCCGATTGACCGAATCGACTGCGAGCCGCCGGGCGGCTGGTCGTGGCCGTCGATCTCAAAGGGCCGGCCCGAGGAGCTGCTGCCTCGCCTATCCGCACGCCCACGGCAGCTCGCAGTTGATCAGTTGATCAAGACTTTCGAGTAGTGGATCGTGGGAGAGGCGGCAGGCGCGTCGGCGGATCGCGGTTCCGGCACGCCATCAGGACAAGCCAGATGCTGTCATATGGAAACATGTGTCAGATGAATTGGCGCTTCAGGCTATTGATAGCGCAGTGTTGCGGCCAATCGATCGATCGCCGTGGCGATTCCGCCTGAAGGCATCCCGATCTAGCGAAACCTGAGACTGGACGAGGACAAGATGAGCATAAGAACCGATCCCCTGACCCTCCAACTCTTCATCTCCGCGATCGAGGAGCAGAGCATCGCCAAAGCGGCCGAGAAGAACAACATCGCGGTATCGGCGGTCAGCCGCCGGATTTCGGATCTCGAGATGCTGATGAAGGTGGATCTCATCCACCGCAACTCCAAGGGTGTCAGCCCTACCGGAGCCGGCGAAGTCCTGCTCGAACACGCCCGGGTCATCGTCGGCAACCTCATCAGAATGGAGGCGGAACTGCTCGGCCATAGCCAGGGGACGCGCGGCTACATCCGCCTGATGGTCAACACCTCGGCCACGCTCGAATCGCTTGCCGACGAACTCAGCGACTTCCTGGCGATCCATCCTCAGGTCAAGCTCGACCTCAACGAGAGCATCAGTCCCACCATCATCCAGGCCGTCGCCGACAACCGGGTCGACATCGGCATCTTCGGCGGCAACATCATGGCCCCCGAGCTGCAGATCTTCCCCTACCGCGAGGACAACCTCGTCGCCGTACTGCCATCGTCGCATCCGCTCGCGGCGCAGGAGAGCGTCCGCTTCAGCGACCTGGCGGACTCGGAACTGGTCAGCCTGGAGGACGGCAGCTCCATCGATGCGCTGTGCATGCGCGCCGCGGCGGAACTGGGGCAGCGGCCGCGGGTCCGCATTCGGGTCGGCAGCTTCGATGCGGTGTTCCGGATGGTCGCGGCGAAGATGGGCGTCGGCGTGACGCCGCGCGAGATCGCCGAGGGCCGGACCGACCCGGTCAAGGTTACCCTGAGGCCGCTCGACGAACCCTGGGCGCGCCGGCTGCTGGTGCTCGGAGTGCGCGAATATCAAGCCCTGTCGACGCCAGCCAAGCTCTTGGTGAATTACCTCTGCAAGCGTCGATAACGGCCGGTTTCTCCAACGGCGTGGGCTGCTTGCCGAAACACGGCTTCAGTCTGTCCCCTGGGCGGGTTAGTTGCCTTCGATGCCGGCGCCGCCACTGGCAGGCGCAACTCGGACAGGGCGGCGGCCGATGCTCCCCGGCACGGAGCGCCGATCGACTTCGCCCATTGGCGAGACGATCGGGGCCCCTGCGGCGCGGGTGCGAACAGGAGGACTTCCGCTATGACCGGTCCGAACGGATTGCCGGCCACGATATTCGACAAGATCTGGATGAACCATCTGATCGAATCGCGCGAAGACGGACAGGATCTGATCTACATCGATCGGCACTACATCCACGACGTGACGGCTCCTGCCTTCGAACTGCTGCGCCAACGGTCCCTGGCGCCGCGCTCGCCCCACCTCATCTTCGGCACGCCCGACCATTACGTCCCGACCCACTCGCGCGAGATGACCGCGATCAATCATCCCGAGCGGCGCGCGATGATCGATGCGCTGATGTCGGATGCGGCCAGTGCCGGCATCACGGTGTTCCCGCTCGGCGACCGGCGCCAGGGGATCGTGCACGTGGTCGGTCCCGAACAGGGGCTCAGCCTGCCCGGAGCGACGATCGTCTGCGCCGACAGCCATACCTCGACCCACGGCGCGCTCGGGGCTCTGGCCTTCGGCATCGGCGCCACCGAGGTCGGGCACGTTCTCGCCACGCAGTCGCTATGGCAGAAGAAGCCGCTCAACATGCGCATCCGCGTCGAGGGGCAACTTCCCGAGGGCATCACGGCCAAGGATCTGATCCTGGCGGTGATCGCCCAGATCGGCGTCGCCGGTGCGCGCGGGCACGCCGTCGAATACGCCGGGCCGGGGATCGAGGCGCTGTCGATGGAGAGCCGCCTCACCCTCTGCAACATGACAATCGAAGCCGGCGGCCGCGTCGGCTTCATCGCCCCCGACGACACCACCTTCGACTATCTGGCCGGCCGGCCGTATGCGCCGAAGGGCGCCGAGTGGGACGCGGCCGTCGCCGCCTGGCGCGAGCTGCGCTCCGATCCGGATGCGGTATTCGACCGCGAAGTCACGATCGACGCCAACGTCCTCGCACCGATGGTCACCTGGGGAACCACACCCGAGGATGCACTGCCGATCACCGGCGTCGTGCCCGATCCGTCGACGCTGGCCGACCCCGAGCAACGCGCCGCGATGGCAAAGTCGCTCGCCTACATGGGGCTCGAACCGGGTACGCGGCTCGACGGGATCGCCGTCGATCGGGTGTTCATCGGCTCCTGCACCAACGGCCGCATCGAGGATCTGCGTCTGGCGGCCCACATCGTCGCGGGGCGGCAGGTCGCCTCGGGCGTCAGCGCCTGGGTCGTGCCCGGCTCTGGACTGGTGAAAGCTCAGGCCGAGGCCGAGGGGCTCGACCGGATCTTCCTCAAGGCCGGGTTCGAATGGCGCCATCCCGGCTGCTCGATGTGCCTGGCGACCAACGGCGATGCGGTCGCCCCCGGCGAGCGTTGCGCCTCGACGTCGAACCGCAACTTCGTCGGACGGCAGGGCCCCGGCGCCCGCACGCACCTGATGAACCCGGCGATGGCCGCTGCCGCTGCGGTGACCGGGCGTCTCACCGACGTCCGCCGGCTCGTTGAAGGACATTGACCCATGCAACCACTCCGCACCCTGACCTCCGTCGCCCTGCCCTGGCCGGCGGTCAACTGCGACACCGACCAGATCATCCCCGCCCGCTACCTGCAGAAGCCGCGCGCCGACAACTTCGGCCACTACCTGTTCGCCGATCTGCGCTTCAACGGCAATGGCAACGAGATCGATACCTTCCTGTTGAACCGGCCGCCGTTTCGCCATGCCCGCATCATCGTCACCGGCCGCAATTTCGGCTGCGGCTCGTCGCGCGAACATGCGGTATGGGCGCTGTACGACTATGGCTTCCGTGCCGTCGTCGCGCCAAGCCTCGGCGACATCTTCGCCAACAACTGCCTGAAGAACGGCCTCGTACCGGTGCTGCTGCCGGAGCCGGTGGTGCACGACCTGCTCGATCGCATCGCGCGTGACCCGGATCTCGAATTGGGCATCGATCTGCTGGCAGAGCGCATCCGCTTGCCGGACGGGACGGAACACGCCTTCCCCATCGATCCGTTCGCCAAGGAATGTCTCGTCAACGGCGTCGACGAGCTTGGCTACACACTGTCGCGCGCCGACGCGATCACCGCTTTCGAACAGCGGCACGGCATGGCCTGATCCAGGCCGCGCCGTTTCACCCTGCGTCCGCCTGCCTTTCAAACGCGTCGGGCGCCGGCGGGGAGGCTCGCCGGCGCCCGATCGCGCCCACCATCGCCAATGCCGGATCCCGCCCCCGAGAGCGGCATCGGCGCGGGCGAACTATGCCGGTCCCAGCGCTGCCGCCACGGCATCGCCCATCTCGATGGTGCCGACCTTCCTGGTCCCAGGCTGATAGATGTCAGCGGTACGGTAGCCGTCCGCCAACACGCGGGCGACGGCCGCCTCGACGTGCGAGGCGAGATCCGGCCGGACGAAGCTGTGGCGCAGCATCATCGCCACCGACAGGATAGCCGCCAGCGGATTGGCGATGTTGTTGCCGGCGATATCCGGCGCCGACCCGTGCACCGGCTCGTACAGACCCTTGCCGCCGTCGGCGAGCGAGGCCGACGGCAGCATGCCGATCGAACCGGTCAGCATCGCCGCGCAATCGGACAGGATGTCGCCGAAGATGTTGCCGGTCGCCATCACGTCGAACTGCTTCGGCGCGCGGATCAGCATCATCGCGGCGGCATCGACGAAGAGATGGGTGAGCTCGACGTCTGGATACTCGGCGCCGACGCGGACGAACACGTCGCGCCATACCTGCGACGCTTCCAGCACATTCGCCTTTTCCACCGAGCACACCTTGTGACGGCGGGTCCGGGCGGTGCGGAAGGCCACATGGGCAAGCCGCTCCACCTCGGATTCCGAATAGAGCATGGTGTTGTAGCCCTGCCGTTCACCGTTCGGCAGGGTACGGATGCCGCGCGGTTCGCCGAAATACACGTCGCCGGTCAGCTCGCGCAGGATGATCAGGTCGAGGCCGTCGACCACGTCCGGCTTCAGCGTCGACGCCCCGATCAGTTCCGGAAACATGAACACCGGTCGGAAGTTGGCGAACAGTTTGAGATCCTTGCGCAGCCGCAGCAGACTGGCACCCGGCCGCTGATCGAACGGCAGCTTCTCGTCGCCGGGCACGCCGGCCGCGCCAAACAGGATGGCGTCGGCGGCGCGGCACAGCTCGAGGGTCGCCGGCGGCAGCGGATCGCCGGCGGCCACGACGCCGGCCTGACCGATGGGAGCCTCGATGAGTTCGAGCGGCACCGCGTTGCCGACTGCGGCCTCGAGCACCCTGACCGCCTGGGCCGTCACTTCCTTTCCGACACCGTCGCCGGGTAGTACCGCGATCTTCATCTTCATTCTCCAGACAGAACGGCGACCCGTGGACAGCGCGGTCCGATCAGATGGCCAATGACGCGCATGCGTCGGGTTCGAACCTTGCCGTCAGCGACCGTCTCCGAAGACTGCCGATCGCTTTCGGGGCAATAGACTGCCGTCTTCCGGTACGTGCCCGTACCGGAACCCTGATTTCCTGAGCTTTCCAAGACGGCGAAGCGATGGGCCTTCAGACGCCGAGATGTTCCAGAAGCGTCTCTTCTTCCTCTGAGACTTGCCGGTTTGTCATCTCGCGAACGATATGGCCATTTTCGAGAAGATAATGCCTATCCGCCAGCTCAGTCGCGAACGGAAGATTTTGCTCCACAAGCAGGATGGTCAGTCCGGCCTGCTTGATCTGCTTGATGACCGCGCCGATCGCGTCGACGATCACCGGGGCCAGGCCTTCCGTCGGCTCGTCGAGCAGCAGAAACGACGCGCCCATGTAGAGCGGCCGGGCGATCGCCAGCATCTGCTGCTCGCCGCCGGACAGCGACGACGCCTTCTGCGACGATCGCGCTTTCAACACCGGGAACAGCTCGTAGATCCGCTCGAGCGGCCACGCGTCCCGGCCGTTCGGACGCCCGATCGTCAGGTTCTCGAACACATTGAGGGTGGAGAAGATTCCCCGGTCCTCCGGCACGAACCCGACGCGCATCTTGCAGATGCGCTCCGGCGACAGCCCGAGGATCTCGGTTCCGTCAAAGCGGATGCTGCCGGTCCGGTGGGGAATGTCGCCGATGATCGACTTCAGCAGCGTCGTCTTGCCGGCGCCGTTGCGGCCAATCAGCGTCACCACCTCGCCCGCGTCGACCGACATGTCGACCCCGTGCAACACGTGGCTCTCGCCGTAGTAGGCGTTGAGATTGGTTATCTCGAGCATACTCATTGGCGCTTTCCCAAATAGGCTTCGATGACGCGCACGTCCTTGCGGACGTCGTCATAGGCGCCGCGCGTCAGGACGCTTCCCTGCTGCAACACCACGATTTCGTCGGCGACATTGGCGATGACGCCGAGATTGTGTTCGACGACGATGATGGTGCGGTCCTTCGACAGGCGTGAAATGAGTTCCGTCGTCCTGTTGACGTCCGGGACCGTCATGCCCGCCGTCGGCTCGTCGAGCAGCAGCACCTGCGGCCTTGCGGCCAGCGAGATCGCCAGTTCCAGCGCACGCTTGCGACCATAGGGCAGGTCGTTGGCGGGCTCCGACCGCAGCGATGGCGGAATCCCGACCTGATCGAGCAGATCGTGGGCCTCGGCGCTGTGATCGTCGCTCCAGTTGGCCCGCACAAACGTCCGCGTGCCGCCGTGCTTCCTGCGCTCCAGCGACAGGACGACATTGTCGGTGACCGTCATGTGCGGGAAGATGCTGGTGATCTGGAACGAGCGGACGATGCCGCGCCGGGCGACCTGTTCCGAGGAGAGATGCGAGATGGTCTCGCCACGGAACAACAGTTCGCCTTTGCGGGCGCGGATGAAGCCGCTCAACACGTTGAACAGCGTCGTCTTGCCCGCCCCATTCGGACCGATGATGCCGTAGACCGGCTTCTGCTCGAGCACGAGGCTGACGTTGTTGACGGCGATGAACCCGCCGAAGCTGATCGTCACCGATCGCAGCTCGAGCAGCGGATGGGCGACCGCAGCCGACGCTTTGTCGGTCTTTTGAACCTGGTCAAGCATCGGCGATCCCCCCAATTCCCGCGACCTTCATCGGCGCCTTTTCCGGCTGCGACGTATCATGGTTCGGGCCAAGTCCGGTGGCCGAGCGCCGGTCGATCCAGTGGTGCACGATCTCGCCGAGGATGCCGCGACGGAACAGCATGACGATGGCGACGAACAGCAGGCCGATGAACAGGCTGCCGCTGTCGGTGATCGACGACAGGGTGTTGCGCATCAGCAGTACGATGCCACCGCCGAGGAACGGCCCGAAGATCGTGCCGGCGCCGCCGAGCAGCGTCATCATGATCGGATCGCCCGATGCCCGCCACGCCACCGTTTCAAGCGTGACGAACTGATGGTTCAGCGCATAGAGCGCGCCGGCGATCGAGCAGATGAAGCACGACAGCGCGTAGGCCTTCACCCGCAGTCCGTACACGTTGTAGCCGATGCTCATCATCCGCCGTTCGTTCTCGCGGGCTCCGAGCAGCGCCATTCCGTACGGCGACTTGAGCAGGCGCAGCACCAACGCGATCGTCAACCCCACGGCTATCAGGCAGGCGTAGTAGAAGACGTGATCGTTGCGGAGATCGATTCCGAACAACGGCGTCCGGATAACGCCGTGAAGGCCATCCTCGCCACCGGTATAGTCGGCAAACTCATTGACGATGAAGTAGACGACCGACGCGAAGGCAAAGGTGATCATCGAAAAGTAGATCCCTTTCTTGCGCGCCACGATGAAGCCGAACAACGTGCCGGCCAGCGTGCTGGCGAAGACGCCGCCAATCACCGCGAGCGGCATCGGCACGCCGACCCACACCATCAGGATGCCGGTGACGTAGGCCGACGTCCCCCAATACGCCGCCTGACCGAAGGACAGCAGGCCGCCGAAGGCGAACAGCAGATCGAAGCCGACGGCGAACAGTCCCCAAAGCAGGATGTCGGTGGCGAGCACCGGATAGACCAGCCACGGCAGCACCAACCCGGCCGCAAGCGCCACCAGCGCCGCCGGCGGGCTCATGAACAAGCGCCGCGCCCGTTCGCTGATCGGCGTGTAGTGCAAGGCGAAGTGGGAGATGTCGATGCCGCGGAAGATGCCGCCGGGCCGAACCACCAGCACCACCAGCATCAGGATGTAGATCACGGCCGTCGCGGCCGGTGCATAGAAGATGGCCGCGATGGCGGAGACGAGACCGGAACCGAAGCCCATCACCACCGATCCGGCAATCGAGCCCATGCCGCCGGCGACGACGACCGCGAACACGAAGTTGATCATCTCCTCGCCCATGAACGGCGAGACGTTGCGGATGGGCGCGGCGAGCGCCCCGGCAAGGCCGGCGAGAGCGGAGGCGAAGAAGAATGTGCCGGAGATGAGCAGCGGCACGTTGCCGCCGAAACACTTCAACAGGTTCGGCCGTTCCGACGCCGCCCGGATCAGCGCTCCGAGCCGGGTCCGTTCGAGCGCGAACCAGGTTCCGGCACACAGCACGACCGACACCACGACGACGAACAGGCGGTACTTCGGGTAGAAGGCGAAGCCGAGATTGACCGCGCCCTTGAGCATGTCCGGGACCAGGAACGGTGCCGAGGTGACGCCGAAGAACATCCGCACGATGTCTTCGACGATCAGCGACAGTCCGAAGGTCAGAATCAAGATATAGGCCAGATCAAGTCCGTAAAGTCGCTTAATAAGGGTACGTTCCAAGATGACGCCAAGAAGTCCGACCAGGATCGCAGCAACAAAGAAGCCGAACCAGAGCGAAAGCCCGAAATACGACCCGAATACGAACACGACGACGGCGCCCAGCATGAACATCGAGCCGTGCATGAAGTTCACGACGCGCATCATGCCGAAAATGATGCTCATGCCGAGACTCATCATGGCGAGGAAGCCGCCGGTGACCAGCCCGTTGAACAAGAGGGTAATGTAGTAAGCCATCGGTTTGATTCCCGGACGGTAGGAGACGGAGATCTGCTCGGCCGGCGCCGCAGCGCCGGCCATGGTCAACGCTCACGCTCACCAGTCGTGCTTACACGTGCTCTCCGACTCGGGGTAATAGGCCTGGTCGCCGGGGACGGTGCCGATGATCTTGAAGAAGTCGCTCTCCTGCTTGATCTCCGAGGACGGCTTCACTTGACCGATCAAGGTGTCCTTCACCACCAGGTGGTCGCGCTTGCGCATCACCGCATTGCGGGCAAACA
The DNA here is from genome assembly GCA_031291595.1 of Ancalomicrobiaceae bacterium. Classification (GTDB taxonomy): domain Bacteria; phylum Pseudomonadota; class Alphaproteobacteria; order Rhizobiales; family Ancalomicrobiaceae; genus CAIYYN01. Next base: position 9,166 of record JARLIU010000018.1, read on the forward strand.
TGTCGGTGAAATGCTTGCCTTCCATCGCCTCGGTCACCTTGTCCGGATCGTCGGTACCGATTTCCTGCACGGTCTTCAGCACCTGATACACGGCCGAATAGTTGCCTGCATGGATGTCGCCCGGATAGAACTTCAGGTCCTTGGTGAAGCGCGCCGTGTACTTCCGGCTTTCATCGTCCATGTTCCAGTACCAGATCAGCGCGGCGGTGACGCCCTTCCAGGCATCTGGGCCGATGGCCTTCACGTCGGACAGGTTGATCTGGCCGGGAACGATCTTGATGCCGGCGTCGACCAGGCCGAATTCGTTGGCCTGTTTGACGGCGTTGCGCAGATCCTGGCCGGATTCGAGAATGCCGATCGCCTGCGCTCCGGCCGCTTGCGCCTTCAGCAGGTAGCTCGAGAAGTCGTCGCTCGGAAACGGCACCAGGTCGTAGCCGAGAACCTGACCGCCATTCGCCTTGACAGCCTTGGTGAAGGAATCGAGCAACGACTTGCCGAAGGCAAAGTCAGCAGCGATGAAGTACCACTTCTTCGTTCCCTCCTGGGTCAGCTTAGTCGCCGGGGCCGACATTGCGGTCGTGTCGTAGCCGTAGTGCCAAGTATACTTGCTGCAGGCCTCGTTGGTCAGCGCCGTCGTGCCGGGGCTGACGAAGGTCGTCAGAATGTGCCGCTCGTTGGCGAGCTTGGCGATGGCGATTGCCGCAGCCGAGCTGGACACGTCGGTCATCAGGCTGACGCCCTGGGTATCGATGATTTCGCGGGCCTTGTTGACCGACAGCGCCGGATCCAGCTTGTTGTCGACGACGATGACGTTGATCGGCACGCCATTGATCTTGCCGCCGAAGTCGCTGACCGCCATTTTGACGAACTCGACGTCGCCGGGGCCAGACGTTTCCGAATAGACCGAGGACAGATCGGTCAACATCAGGATGTTGAACGAGCTCTTCTTCATCTGGGCGGCGGCGGGGTCGGCGACGAAAACACAGCTCAGAGACAGGCATGTCGCCGCGAGCCACTTCCTATACATGGTATTCCTCCCAAAAGATGGTATTATTGCCTGATTATCGGTCGGGATATTGCCCGAGCCGATCACGAGTCGAGGTTGTTCTTGACGAACTTGCCGTCCTTGATGATCGCCGACATGTGGCGACCCTGCCCGGCAAGCACCGAGATGTCTGCGAGCGGATCCTTATCGACCACGATCAGATCGGCAAACGCCCCCGGAGCAATGGTTCCGACCTTGCCTTCCATGCGGATCAGTTGGGCGGCGTTGAGCGTGGCCATGCGGATCACGTCGATGTTGGGCAGAACCTCGTTGCGGATCATGAACTCGTCGGCCTGATAGGGGTGCATCGTGCCGAGCACGTCGCTGCCATAGGCCAGTTTGACGCCGGCCGCCCGCATGGTCTCGAGCGAGCGCACGCCGAGTTCGCGCACGCCCTTCAGGCGCTCGACGTAACCCGGGTCGAGCCGGAGATTGGCCGCTTCCTTGATCTGCGCCTCGTAGGCGATGATCGTCGGCGTGACGAAGGCGCCCTGCGCGCTGGCCTGGGCCGCGGTTTCCGGGGTGATCTCGGTGCCGTGCTCGATCGAGCGGATGCCGCAGTCGAGCGCGCGGCGAACCGCCTCGTCGGAATGGGTGTGGACGCAGACGTACGTCTTGGCATTCATCGCCTCTTCCTGGATGGCACGCAGTTCGTCCATCGAGTAGGCGAGATAGGGCCGCGGGAAGTGCAGCGAGGCAGCGCCGCCGCCGGCCATGACCTTGATGAATTTGGCGCCCTTGCGGATCTCGTCGCGCGCCGCGCGCCGGCACTCGTCGACGCCGTCGACGACGCGCGACACCGAGGCGAGATGGGTGAGTTGATCGGAGCCGTCGCCCATCGAATAGCGGGAGCGGTAGTCGGTGTGGCCGCCAGTCTGCACGAAGGAGCGACCGCAGATGACGAGACGGGGCCCTTCGATCAGCCCCTGTTCGATTGCATGCACCTGGCCGACGGTGGCGCCGCCGACGTCGCGAACGGTGGTGAAGCCGCGCTCCAGCATGCCCTTCAGGATCCTGGCCGCATGGTAGGCCACCAGTTCGCTGGGCAGATGCATGTTCTGGTCCGGGTCGCCCGGGCCTGAGTTGATGTGGACATGACAGTCGATGAGGCCGGGCATCAGCGTCTTGCCACGCAGATCGATCCGGTAGGCGTTCGAATCCTTGATCGGACGATCGGACACTTCCTCGATGACGTTGCCGGCGACGCGGACGAAGCGGTCGGGCTCGCCCTCGTCCACCGACCCATCGAGAAGCCGCGCATTTTCGAAGATCAAAGATTGCATAAGTCCACCACTCCTCGTTCGCTTCGTGCGGTCCCTCGTGCCGAGGCCATCGACATCCGCCCGACCTGGCGCGTTGCGGCGAACTGCTCCGCCGGCACCGATCAGGTTCGTCCACACTGCATTCGAACCACGGCGCGTCGCCTCGCAGGAAGCCTCGAATCAACAACAAGCCGTCGAATTTCGCGAAAGATCGCTTCGGCCGGTGCGTTTGCCACGCGGTGGCCGATACGCGATCGGCGCCGGCGCCGGGCTATGGTCGTACTTCGCCGGCCGCGGCCGGGACCGACGACAACGGGACGAAGGTGCGGCGGCTGGGCCGACCGTTCGGGATATCGCCTGCATGGCGGCACGCTTCTCCATGTCGACCGCCGCGGCTGGGACATGCGGCCGGAAGACGGCCACAGGTGGAAAGCCAGTCCGGGGGTTGAAGCGCCGTGCTTCCCGCCGGTGCGGGCGTTCGGTGCCTCCGAAAAATGCATCGCGAACGCATCTCATGCCAAAACCACTTGCATCTCCCAGTTAATTAGTTATGTTTCCTAATTAATGATGGACATCCAATGATCGCAGGAATTGACATAGGCGGCACCAAGACGCAGCTGACGGCCGAGGCCCAGCCGGGCCAGCGGCGCGACATCGTCGTGCCCACGGCGGACTGGCGCAATCGCCGCGATCGGCAGTCCGACGCCGTCGCGCTTGCGGCCCTGGTTTCCGCCTTCACCGAGACGACCGCCCCCGCTGCCCTGGTCGTCGGCTCGCACGGCTGCGACACCGACGACGACTGTATCGAACTGCAGACGAACCTTGCCCGGCAGTTGGGCGGCACGATCCTTGTCCTCAACGATTCGGAGCTGCTGCTTCCGGCCGCCGGCAGGGAGCGCGGGTTTTCGCTCGTCTCCGGCACCGGTTCGATCGCCGTTGGCCGCCGTGCCGACCGCAAGATGATCGCCGCCGGGGGATGGGGTTGGTACTTGGGCGACGAGGGCAGTGCCAGTGGCCTAGTACGAGACGCTGCGCGCGCGGTGCGCGCTGCGCTCGACGCGGGCGAACCGCTCGATCAGCTGGGACGATCGCTGATGCAGGCCCTTTCCGTCGGCAACCCGGTCGAATTGGGCCGCGCCTTGAGCGACCTCGGCTCGGCAGCCGACATCGGCAACCTCGCCCCCACCGTGTTCGAGGCGGTCGAGGCGGGATCGGGTCTGGCCGCCCGTGTCATCGCCGAGGGCGGCAAGGCGTTGGCATTGCTGGCGGAGCGGCTGGTAGCACGCGGTGCGACAGCGGGCGATGTGGTTGCCGGCGGCGGCGTGATCACCCGTCAGCCCCGCCTGTTCGACGCCTTCCGCGCCGCGCTCGCCGAGCAGTTGCCGCTGCTGCGCGTGACGCTCTACAGCGATCCGCCGGTCGAGGGCGCCGTGCGCCTCGCCCGCAGGCTTGCAAGCGGCGAGCGGCCGCAAACCCTTCCCCTGCCGCATGTCGACGGCAGGCTGGCAACCGATGAAGACGGGAGGGCCGCATGAGCCCGCAACGGATCGTCCCGGCGCGCAACTGGGGACAGAGCATCCTCGCCGCCATGCTGCTCGTCGTCGTTGGGCTGCTCGTCTACATGGTCGGATCGAGCCGCCACATCAATTGGGGCGCCATTCCGCACTACATTCTCGACGAGACCATCCTCGACGGCATCAAGCTGACGATCCTGTTCACCGTGCTGTCGATGGTCATCGCCATCGTCGCCGGCGCCGTCCTGGCGGTGATGCGGCTGTCGCCCAACTTCATCCTGTCGGGTTTTTCCAGCCTTTACATCTGGTTCTTCCGCGGCACGCCGCTCCTGGTGCAGATCATCTTCTGGTTCAACATTCAGCTGTTCATTCCGAGCATCGATATCGGTCCGCTGCATTACGAAACCAATGCCATCGTCACCGCCTTCGTCGCCGCCCTTCTGGCCTTGAGTCTCAACGAGGCGGCCTACATGGCCGAAATCATGCGCGGCGGTCTGCTGGCCGTCGACATCGGCCAGCACGAGGCGGCCAAGGCACTCGGGTATACGCCCGCCCAGGCCATGCTGCGCATCGTGTTTCCGCAGGCGCTCCGGGTGATCATTCCGCCGATCGGCAACCAGACGATCTCCATGCTCAAGACCACGTCGTTGGTCTCCGTCGTCGCCGCGCAGGATCTTCTGACCCGCACGCAGAATATCTACGCCAAGAACTTCCTGATCATCGAGCTGCTGATCGTTGCCAGCATCTGGTATCTGGTGATGACGACTGTCGCATCTGGCATCCAATACATCATCGAGCAGCACATGGCGAAGTCGACGCACGAGAAATCGACCGTCTGGCGGGCGGCTCTGCGCATCATGCGCGCCGAAGGGAGTGGCCGATGAGCACGCCGGATGACAGCGCGCCGGCGCTGATGGTCGAGGCGGTGGATGTCCACAAGTCGTTCGGCCTGGTCGAAGTACTGAAGGGCATCACTCTGTCGCTGCGGCGTGGCGAGGTCGTGTGCCTGCTCGGGCCGTCCGGCAGCGGCAAGTCGACATTCCTCAGGTGCATCAATCACCTGGAACGGATGACCAGCGGCCGCATCCTCGTCGACGGCCAGCTGATCGGCTACCACGAACGCGGCGGCGGGCTCTACGAGATGAGCGGCCGCGAGCTGGCGATGCAGCGCCGCGACATCGGCATGGTGTTCCAGCGGTTCAACCTGTTCGCCCATCACAATGTCCTCGCCAACATCGCCCAGGCGCCGATGCTGAACCGCGGCCAGTCGCGGCAGCAGGCGCTCGACCGGGCAAATGCGCTCCTGAAGATGGTCGACCTGGAGGGGCGAGGGGAAGCCTATCCGTATCAGCTGTCCGGCGGCCAGCAGCAGCGCGTGGCGATCGCCCGCGCGCTCGCCATGGATCCGAAGCTGATGCTGTTCGACGAACCGACCTCGGCGCTCGATCCCGAACTCGTCGGCGAAGTGCTGAGCGTCATGCGCCGGCTGGCGGCAGAGGGAATGACCATGCTGGTGGTCACGCACGAACTTGGCTTCGCGCGCGACGTCGCCGACCGCGTGGTGTTCATGGATCAGGGCGTCGTGGTCGAGGAAGGCCCGGCCCGCGACGTGCTCGATCATCCCAGACAGGAACGCACACAGGCATTTCTCAGAAGAATGCGCTGACGGAGCGCGGCGCATTCGTTCTGGAGGGTCGCACGTCCTTCACGTGCACGAGGAAGAGGGGACTGTCATGAGAGGGAAGTTATGTCTGACGACCGCCGTCGTCGCCATCGCTTTCTCGGCCGCGTACGTCACGTCGGCCAGTGCGATGGACCAGAAACTGCACGACATGCTGCCGGACAAGATCAAGACTGCCGGTGAGATCAAGGTCGGCACCGAGCCGCAGACGCCGCCCTACGATTTCTACGGCGACGACAACAAGACCATCGTCGGCGTCGAGCGCGAGCTGCGCGACCAGATGGCGACCCGCCTCGGCGTCAAGTTCACCGACATGCCGGCCCAGTTCGCCAGCATCATTCCCGGCATTCAGGCCGGACGCTTCGACATGGGCATGTCGGCCTTCGGCGACTTCGCCGAACGCGAAAAGATCGTCGATGTGGTGAACTACATGCTGGAAGGCACCAGCATCATCGTGCTTGAGGGCAACCCGAAGAACGTCCATAAGCTCAAGGATACCTGCGGCCTCACCGCCGGAGCGGTGCAGGGCTCGATCCCGCTCGAACTCCTCGACAAGCAGAAGACGCTGTGCCCGGCCGACAAGCCGCTCAACGTGCTGCAGTTCCCGTCGAACGACCAGATCAAGATCGCGCTGCAGAGCGGGCGCGTCGACGTGTCGATGGATACCACCGGCGTCGCCGCCTACAGCCTGCAGCATCAGCCGGCGGGCGGCAAGAAGCTGGCGCTGGTCGGCGGCGCCCAATACGCGGTCGGCTATCAGGCGATGCTCGTCGCCAAGGACAGCCCCGGCCTGCGCGATGCGCTCGCCGCCACCATGCAGTCGCTGATCGACGACGGCACCTACGCCAAGATCTTCGACACGTGGGGGCTCGGCGACAACAAGCTCGCCAAGGTGACGATCAACGACGCCGCACGCTTCGCCAACTACATGAAGCTCGACGACTGAGACCTCGCTTTGGCGCCGACCAGGCACACGGGCGGCCCAACGCCCCGTGCCAACCTGAACAAGCATATTACAACAAAGAGTTGACAATGGCTGGGTCGTCCGGCGGAGGCGTTCGAACCTGTTCGGGCGGCCGCTGCCGGACCCCTCGCGTTTCCGCCGCCCCCTTTTGCGGGGCGACCGGACATCCGCCCCGCCCATCGACCAGAAGCTGGCACCCAAATGATCGACAAACTCTCCTATCGCGACGCCATCGCCTGCCAACCGGCAGCGCTCGCCGCCACTTCGGCGGCTGTCTCGGCCAGGCTCGAGACGCTCGACATCGACCCCATTCGGCGCGGGCCGGTCGTGCTCGCCGGCATCGGCGCCAGCCTCGCCGCCGCCTATGCCGCCGCGGCCCACATGCGCGCGTGCGGCATCCGTGCGTTCGCTCTGGCCGCAACCGATCTCTACGATGCGACGATCGACGCCGGCGCCGCCTATGTGGCGTTCTCGGCTTCCGGGCGCAGCGTCGAGCCGGCGCACGCCGTGCAGATCCGGCCGCATGCCGCGACCTACGGCATCGCCAAGGCCGCTGCCACGCCGCTCGCCCGCGTGGTCAAACACATGATCGCCACCGATAGCGGCGTTGATTCCAGCCCCAACACCACGAGCTACCTTGGCTCGCTGATGGCGGCGGCGCTCGTCGCCGAGGCGGCGGGGCGGCCGTCGGGCACGCATTGGGCCGAGCTGCCGGACCGGGCCGCCGCCGTGCTGCAGACGGTGCAGGGCCAGACCGACAAGGCGGCGCAGTTGTTCGCCGGGCGTAAATCGATCGACTGCGTCGGTGCCGGAGCGGCCTTCGGCACCGCCGGCTATGCGGCGCTGCTGATCCGCGAGGCGGCGCGCACCTCGGCGCAGAACTGGGATACGCTCAATTTCCTGCACGGGCCGATGGAGCCGAACGATCGCGACAGCGGCGTCATGCTGTTCGGCGACCGCCGCGAGGTGAAGCTTGCCATCGACCTCGCCGGCTTCGGCATTCCCACCGCGCTCGTCACCAGCCGGGACGATGTCGCGGATAGCGACAACCTCGTGGTGATCCGCGTGCCGGGCGCAGGTTCGCCGCTCGGCGACGCCATCCTGCAAGCGTTGCCGGCGCAACTGTTCATCGCCACGCTGGCGGAACAGGCGGGGCTGCCGGTCTGCACCTTCCGCTACCGGCAGACGGATACCAAGCTCGACATGTGAGCGGCAACGGCGGCAACCCGCGTCGGTTCACGCCCCGACGCGCAGCTCACGGCGAAACGCTGATCAGGTCGGCGGTCAGGGCGCCCGGATAGAGAAAGGCCGCCTTGCCATCCTCGCCGAGCAGGCGCGCCATGGCGAAATCGATGGCGAGCCGCACCGCGCCGAGCACCGTCGCCTGATTCGACAATTGGCTGACGACGATCTCGACCGGCCAGCACAAGGTCCGCACCACCTGCTCGACCCCCGGCAGCAGCACGGCATTCTGCCCGACCCCGCCGCCGAGCACGATCAATTGCGGGTCGAGGATCGAAACGCAGGCCGCGGCCAGATTGCCGATGTCGCGCGCGTGGCGCTGCACCATGGCCCGGGCCGTCGCCGAGCGTTCGAACCGGTCGAACAGCTCCGCCGTCGTCGCCGGGGCCGGCGCTTCGTCGGCCGGCCAGGCCTGACGCGTCCGCTCGACCAGCGCCGCCGCGCCGAGATAGGTTTCGCCCCGCTGCCATTGCGGCTGTTCGGTCTCCGACCACGGGAACGGCAGATGGCCGATCTCGCCCGCTCCGCCCCGAAAACCGCGGAACAGCCTGCCCTCCAGCACGATGCCGACGCCGACCTTGACGCCGATCTGGATGTAGACGGAGAACGAGTGATCCTTGGCGGCGCCCTCGTGATACTCCGCCAGCGCGGCGCAATTGACGTTGTTTTCCAAGAGGATCGGCACGAGATAGCGCGATTTCAGCCGTTCCAGCACCGGAATGAAGTCGTCGCGGTCCGGCAGCCGGTCGAGCGACGGCGAGATGATGTTGGGCAGCGCGATGGCAATGCCGCGCAACGGGCCGGTCTCGGGTTTCGGCCCGGCCAGCAGGCTGGCGACGACCTGCTCGATCACCGCATACCGATCGCTGCCGACCTGATCGCCGAGGCTCTGCTCGACCTTGCCGGCCGGCGTGCCATCGATGCGCGAGGCTATGGCCTTGACCCGGGTGGTGCCGCAGTCGATGCCGATGATGAAGCCGGCATTGGGACCGACGCCGTAGGTGACCGGCGTTCGGCCAAGGAGGCCGCGACTGACGCCGACCGGCGCGACAAGCCCAAGCCCCTCGAGTTCGTTGACCGCCACCGAGATCGTCGGCTTGGAAAACAGCAGCGAAGCGCTGAGCTGTGGGCGGGTCGCAGGCCCGGCACTGACAATCGCCTTCAGCACGGCGCGGGCGCTATCCGTCAATTGCGGCGGCGCCGAACCCTGGAACTGCCAGTATGTAGTCAAGGAATCCGCCCGAGTCTGCTGCTGCTGAAGCTGGCTTAGCACTCGCTGCGGGCGACTTCAAACACCGCCGACGGCCGCCTCGGGCGACCGTTCGGGGCCGCGCGACGTCGTTGGAGGAAAGCGCGCGCTCCGGGCCGGCAGGGAACCGGCGCGCAGCACGCCGGAACGATCGGGCCGGGCGCCTTCCGGTCAGCCGAGGTACTTGTTGATGATCGTCAGGCCTTCGTTCCTGACCACGTCGGGACTCATCTCATCGACGATCTCGCCGTTCGTCATGACATAGAGCCGGTCGCAGACCCTGACCGCCACATCGATCCGCTGCTCGACCAGCAGCAGCGACGCGCCACGTTGCCTGAGCTCCAACAGTGCC